>NZ_JBIVAX010000034.1:0-90812 GCF_044745805.1 Kitasatospora sp. NPDC086801 | reverse complement strand
TTTTGGCACGCTGTTGAGTTCTCAAGGAACGGACACTTCCTTCAGGCCGCCTTCCAGCGGGCCCTCCGGGCGCTTCGTTCTTTCGTGTTCCCAGCCTACCAGATGCTTTCCGCTCCGTTTACCGGAGGTTTTCGCATCTGAAATCTGGTGTTAACCGCCAAGTCGCGGCGACTCGGCCAACCATAGCGGGTCACCCGCCGGAGTGCGAATCGGGGCGCTCCCGGTGTCACCCGGTCGGCGGCATGATTTGTTGCTCTCGCGAGCATATACAGCAATGGTCCCGATTCGCCAAGATGCCTGTAGAGTGCGGCGCATCGACTAAGAGGACTAGACCACTAACGGTCGGTGAGCCGCCGGACGACGAGCCGGACTGGGCGTGGGTTTTCGCCCGGGAATGTCAGCAGATGTCCGAAGTTGACATGATTTAGGCTTCAGTCAATGTCCTGCCGCTGCTCGCGGCCGCTCGCTGTACCGCTCACTTGGGAGGCACAACCATGACCACTGTGACGTCGCCGCTGACCGGCAAGGTCGTCGGGCTCGCCGGCGTGCCCGACCCGGTGTTCTCGGGCGCGATGGTCGGCCCCGGCACCGCGATCGACCCGGAGCGCCGGCCGACCGAGGCGGTCGCTCCGGTGGACGGCGTCGTCGTCTCCATGCACCCGCACGCGTTCGTCGTGGTGGACGCCGAGGGCCACGGTGTCCTGACCCACCTGGGGATCGACACCGTGCAGCTGAACGGCGAGGGCTTCGAGCTGCTGGTCAACAAGGGTGACACGGTGACCCGCGGTCAGGCCGTCATCAAGTGGGACCCGGCCGCCGTCGAGGCCGCGGGCAAGTCGCCCATCTCGCCGATCGTGGCGCTGGAGGCGAACGCCGACTCGCTCGGCGACCTGCGGGAGGACGGCGAAGCCGTCTCCGGCGAGCCCCTGTTCAGCTGGAGCTGACCTCTTACTTTGCACACACCCGCCCCGCAGGAGTTGTCGGGGCGGCCCGGCACACAGCGGTTCCCGGCGGGGCCGCTCCTCTCAGCGGAGACAGGTGACATGGAGAAGACGCTGCGCGGCGTGGGTGTCAGCCACGGGGTCGCGATCGGCCAGGTGCGGCACATGGGGACGGCGGTGCTGGAGCCCCCGGCCACCCAGATCCCGACCGAGGACGCCCCGCGCGAGCAGGCCCGCGCCCAGGCCGCCGTCGAGGCGGTCGCCGCGGACCTGATCGCCCGCGGCAACCTGGCCGGTGGCGAGGCGCAGGCCGTCCTGGAGGCCCAGGCGCTGATGGCGCAGGACCCGGAGCTGATGGCCGACGTGTCCCGCCGGATCGCCGTCGGCAGCAGCGCCGAGCGCGGCGTGTACGACGCCTTCGCCGCCTACCGGGCGCTGCTCGCCTCCGCCGGCGAGTACCTGGCCGGGCGGGTCGCCGACCTGGACGACGTCCGCAACCGCATCGTGGCCCGGCTGCTGGGCGTGCCGATGCCGGGCGTGCCGGACAGCGACGAGCCGTACGTGCTGTTCGCGCGGGACCTGGCGCCGGCCGACACCGCGCTGCTCGACCCGACGCTGGTGCTCGGCTTCGTGACCGAGGAGGGCGGGCCGACCAGCCACAGCGCCATCCTGGCGCGGGCCCTGGGCGTGCCGGCCGTGGTCGCGCTGCCCGCTGCGACGGACGTCGCCGAGGGCACCGTCGTCGCGGTGGACGGCAGCTCCGGTGACGTGCTGCTGGACCCCTCGCAGGAGAAGCAGGACGAGCTGCGGGCGGTGGCCGCCGAGCGCAAGGCCGCGCTGGCCGCGTCCTCCGGTCCGGGGCAGACCTCGGACGGGCACCGCGTGCCGCTGCTGGCCAACGTGGGCGGCCCGGCGGACGTGCCGGCCGCGCTGGAGAACGGCGCCGAGGGCGTCGGCCTGTTCCGGACCGAGTTCCTGTTCCTGGACGACTCCGCGAAGGCGCCCACCGAGGAGAAGCAGGTCGAGGCGTACCGCAAGGTGCTGGAGGCGTTCCCGGAGGGCCGGGTCGTGGTCCGGGCCCTGGACGCGGGCGCGGACAAGCCGCTGGACTTCCTGACCCCGGCCGACGAGCCGAACCCGGCGCTGGGCGTGCGCGGCCTGCGTACCCTGCTGGAGCACCCGGAGGTGCTGCGGACGCAGCTGCGGGCGCTGGCCAAGGCCGCCGAGGGCCTGCCGGTGCACCTTGAGGTGATGGCCCCGATGGTGGCCGACCGCAAGGACGCCAAGGACTTCGCCCAGGCGTGTCGCGAGGCCGGACTGGAGGCCAAGTTCGGTGCGATGGTGGAGATCCCGTCGGCCGCGCTGCGGGCCCGGGCGATCCTCCAGGAGGTCGAGTTCCTGTCCCTGGGGACCAACGACCTCGCCCAGTACACCTTCGCCGCCGACCGTCAGGTGGGCGCGCTGGCCCGACTGCAGGACCCGTGGCAGCCGGCGCTGCTGGACCTGATCGCCGCGGCCGCCGACGCGGCGCAGGCGACCGGCAAGAGCTGCGGCGTCTGCGGTGAGGCGGCCGCCGACCCGCTGCTGGCCGTGGTGCTGACCGGTCTGGGCGTCACCAGCCTCTCGATGGGCTCGGCCTCGATCCCCTACGTGCGGTCGACGCTGGCCAAGTACACGCTGGCGCAGTGCCGCCGGGCGGCCGAGGCGGCCCGGGCGACGGACAGCGCCGAGGAGGCGCGGGCCGCCGCGCAGCAGGTGCTGTCGGGCGAGTAGCACAGGCGGACAGCAGGAAGGGGCGCTCCCACCGGGTTGGTGGGAGCGCCCCTTCGGCGTGTCCGGTCAGGCTCGGGCCTGGCGGTCGCGGCGGAGCCGCTCGAAGAAGCGCAGGTGGTCGATGTCGTCGACGGAGCCGGGGTTGACGGCCTGCTCCAGCGGGGTGCCGGAGAGGATCCGCTTGACCGGGACCTCGATGCGCTTGCCGGTGAGGGTGTGCGGGAGGCCGCGCACCGCGATGACCTCGTCGGGGACGTGACGCGGGGAGAGTTCGGTGCGCAGCGAGGTGCGGATGCGGCCGATCAGCCCCTCGTCGAGTTCGGCGCCGGGGGCGAGGACGACGAACAGCGGCATCCAGTAGCCGCCGTCGGGCTCCTCCAGGCCGATGACCAGGGATTCGGCGATCTCGGGGAGGCGTTCGACGACCTCGTAGATGTCCGAGGAGCCCATCCGGACGCCCTGGCGGTTGAGCGTGGAGTCGGAGCGGCCGTGGATGACGACGGTGCCGCGGGAGGTGACGGTGATCCAGTCGCCGTGGCGCCAGACGCCGGGGTACACGTCGAAGTAGCTGTCGTGGTAGCGGGTGCCCTCGGGGTCGTTCCAGAAGCCGGTGGGCATGGACGGGATGGGCTTGGTGACGACGAGTTCGCCGACGCTGTCGGTGTGCGGGTGGCCCTGGACGTCCCAGGACTCGACGGCGGCGCCGAGGCAGGGGGCCTGGATCTCGCCGAGGTGGACGGGCAGGGTGGGGACGCCGCCGACGAAGCAGGAGCAGACGTCGGTGCCACCGCTGACGGAGGCGAGCCAGACGTCCTCCTTGACCTCGTCGTAGATCCAGCGGAAGCCGTCGGGCGGGAGCGGGGAGCCGGTGGTGCCGATGCAGCGGACGGCGGAGAGGTCGAGGTCGCGGCCGGGGTGCAGCTCGGCCTTGCGACTGGCGATCACGTAGGCGGCGGAGGTGCCGAGGACGGTGGCGCGGGTGCGGGCGGCGACCGACCACAGGGCGCCGGTGTCGGGGTGGCCGGGGCTGCCGTCGTAGGTGACGATCGTGGCCCCGACCAGGAGGCCGGCCAGCAGGAAGTTCCACATCATCCAGCCGGTGGAGGTGTACCAGAGGAAGCGGTCCCGGGGGCCGAGGTCGAGGTGGAGGCCGGCCTGCTTGAGGTGTTCGAGCAGGATGCCGCCCTGGCTCTGGACGATGGCCTTGGGCAGGCCGGTGGTGCCGGAGGAGTAGAGGACCCAGAGCGGGTGGTCGAAGGGAACGGCCTCGTAGACGGGCTCGACGTCGTCGGCAACCAGGTCGTCCCAGTGCAGGGCGCCCTCGGGGGCGGGTGCGCCGAGCAACGGGACGTGGACGACGGTGCGCAGGGTGGGGAGTTCGCGGCGCAGTTCGGCGACGACCTCGGTGCGGTCGTGGTCCTTGCCGCCGTAGTGGTAGCCGTCGACGGCGAAGAGGACGGCGGGTTCGATCTGCTGGAGGCGGTCCAGGACGCTGCGGGCGCCGAAGTCGGGGGCGCAACTGGTCCAGATCGCGCCGACGGCGGCGGTGGCGAGGAGGGCGACGGCGGCCTGCGGGATGTTGGGCAGGTAAGCGCTGACGCGGTCGCCGGGGCCGATGCCCCGGGCGCGCAGGGCCGCGGCCAACGAGCCGACCTGGCGGCGCAGTTCGGACCAGGTGAGGACGGTCGGCTGCTCGGTGGTCTCGTCGAGGTGCAGGACGGCCGGGCGGTCGGCGTTGGCCGGGTCCTCGGCGGCGCGCAGGGCGTGCTCGGCGTAGTTGAGGCGGGCGCCGGGGAACCAGCGGGCGCCGGGCATGGCGGGATCGGCGAGGACGGCCTCGGGGGCCTGGGTGAAGCGGACGTCGAACCACTGGGTGATCGCGGTCCAGAAGCGGTCGAGGTCGGCGGTGGACCAGGCGTGCAGGTCGGCGTAGCGCTGGGCGGCCTGCTGGTCGTCGGCGGCCGGGGCGAGCGGGGCGGCCGGGGCGCCGTGGTGCTCGGCGGCCCAGGCCTGGAAGGCCACCAGGCTGGTGGCTGCGGCGCGAGCGGGGTTGGGGCGCCAGAGCGGCTGGTCCTGGGGTGGGGTGCTCACGGTGGTGGTCTCCCGGCCGGTGGTGGGGACGGGAGTGCTTGTGGCAGGCCCGTCCGGTTGGGCTGTCGGTGCAGACCATGCCATGTGAGCGGCCGCTGCGCCAGGGTCCGCCCGGTGGGTGCCGGGCCGGTCAGCGGGCGGTGGAGCCGCCGCTGAACTCGCCGCCGAACCAGGAGCGGGAGACCCGGGTGTGGAAGGGGAAGGCGAGCGGGGTGTCGGGGGTGGCGAGCTGCCAGCCGTCGGTCTCGTCGGTGGGGCGCGAGGGCGGGAGTTCGGCGAGCGGGCGGGCCGGGAGCAGGCCGAAGAGGCAGAGGAAGCCGCCACGGGCGTCGGAGTCGGTGGACACCAGGGTGATGTCGGCGGCGTCGGCCAGGATGCCGGTCTCCTCGCGCAGTTCGCGCACGCACGCGTGCTCCCAGCTCTCGCCGTAGTCCACGTAGCCGCCGGGGAAGGCGAGTTGGCCGTAGCCGGGTTCGATGGTGCGGCGGATGACGACGAGGGTGGGGTCGGCGTCGGAGCGGGTGACCGGGAGGAGGGTGACCACGACGGGCAGCGGGTTGCGGTAGCTGATCTCGGCGCAGCCGGGGCAGGTGCGGGGCCAACCGTCGGTGCCGGCCGGGTAGGGCGTGCCGCAGAAGTGGCAGTGGGAGAACGGCTGGTTGACCGTGCGTGTCAGGTCGTCAGTGGTCATGGCCGGATGGTAGCCGGGTGCGTGCGGCGGCCGTCAGCGGATCTCGTCCTCGCGGGTGGGGCGGAGCAGGGCGGGGTGCAGGAGGCTGGCGTCGCCGGCGTGGTAGGTGCGGGCCCGGGGGCCGCCGCGGGCGCCGCCGCGGGCGGTGGTGGCGCCGGTGCTCTCGACGAAGCCGGGGACGGAGAGGACCTTGCGGTGGAAGTTGCCCGGGTGGAGCTTCTCGTCCCAGACGGCCTCGTAGACGGCGCGCAGGTCGGGGATGGTGAAGTCGTAGGGCAGGAAGGCGGTGGCGAGCGGGCTGTACTCGAGTTTCGCCCGGACCCGGTCGAGGCCGTCGGCGAGGATGCGCGCGTGGTCGAAGGCGAGCGTGAGGGAGGACTGGCCGGTGGGCCCGCCGACACCACCCCCGTGGGTGTCGGCGGGCGCACCGGCGGCTCGGGGTCGGCCGCAGGGCCGGGGGCCCGGGTCGAGGTCGGCGACGGGGTGCCAGGCGGCAGCCGCGGCGTCCGTGCCGGCCTGCGGGTCGGGCAGGTCGGGGGCGAAGGCGAGGTAGGCGACGGAGACGACGTGCATGCGCGGGTCGCGCTCGGGGGCGCCGTAGGTGCCGAGCTGTTCGAGGTGGACCCGGCAGAGCGCGGCTTCGACCTCGGAGCCGCCGAGCAGGCCCGTCTCCTCGGCGAGTTCGCGGGCGGCGGCCTCGTCCAGGCCCTCCTCGCCGGCGCGCAGGAAGCCGCCGGGCAGGGCCCAGCAGCCCTGGTAGGGCGGGGCGCCGCGCTGGACGAGCAGGACGTGCAGGCCGCCGTGGCGCAACGTCAGGGCCACCACGTCGACGGTGACGGCGATCGGGGCGTAGGCGCGCGGGTCGTAGGCGGCGAGCCACTCCTGCTCGCTCGCGGGTGTGCTCGGGGGCGGGGTGGACGGGTCGTCCGCTTCCATCACCCGGCTCCTCTCCGCGCTCGCCGCCGTACGGGGTGCTGTCGTTCTCCGGCTGAGCACAACGTAGCGATTCCGTTCCCCGGCGGCAAATGGTTTTCCGGGTCCGCGGAGGTGCCCGGCTTCTAGGCTGTGACCAGGAACGACCGCGCCCGAGGAGGCCCCCATGCCCACCGCTCCCCCGCCGGACTTCGCCGCGGCGCTGGCGGCCGGTCCGCTGGTGCTGGACGGCGGGATGTCGAACCAGCTGGCGGCGGCCGGGCACGACCTCCTCGACGAGCTGTGGTCGGCGCGGCTGCTGGCGGACGCGCCGGAGGCGGTGGTGGCGGCGCACCGGGCGTACTTCGCGGCCGGGGCGGACGTCGCCATCACAGCGAGCTACCAGGCGAGCTTCGAGGGCTTCGCCCGGCGCGGGGCGGACCGGGCCCGGGCCGCGCGGCTGCTGGCGCGCAGCGTGGAGCTGGCCCGGGAGGCGGCGCGGGCCGAGCCGGGCGGGCGGCGGCGCTGGGTGGCGGCGTCGGTGGGGCCGTACGGGGCGGTGCTGGCGGACGGTTCGGAGTACCGGGGCCGGTACGGGCTGAGCACGGCGGAGCTGGTGGCGTTCCACCGGCCGCGGCTGGAGGCGCTGGCAGCGGCCGGGCCGGACGTGCTGGCGCTGGAGACGGTGCCGGACGCGGACGAGGCGCGGGCGCTGCTGGAGCTGGTGCGCGGGCTGGGCGTGCCGGCCTGGCTGTCGTACAGCGTGGCGGGCGACCGGACCAGGGCGGGCCAGCCGCTGGCGGAGGCGTTCGCACTGGCGGCCGAGGTGGACGAGGTGGTGGCGGTCGGCGTGAACTGCTGCACCCCGCAGGACGCGGACCGGGCGGTGGCGCTGGCGGCCGAGGTGACCGGCAAGCCGGTGGTGGTGTACCCGAACAGCGGGGAGGAGTGGGACGCCGCCCGCCGGGACTGGCGCGGCGAGCCGACCTTCCGCTCGGCCCGGGTGGGCTGCTGGCTGGCGGGCGGGGCCCGGTTGGTGGGCGGCTGCTGCCGGGTGGGGCCGGACGGGATCGCGGCGCTGGCGGCGGAGGTCGCCGTGCGGCGGGGGCAGTGGAACGGCGTCGAGGCGTGAGCGGCAGCGAAGGGCGAGCGGCGCGGAGGGCTGACGGGTCGCGGATCGGCTGACGGGTCGCGGGTCGCGGGTCGGCGGGCGGCGGAGGTTGGCATAGGGCCGGAGACGGGTTACCGAGGGGGAAGGTGCACGGACCGGCGACGGCCTGGCAGACTCGTCCCGTTACCACCGCGGTCGACAATGTCGACCGCCTGTCAGCGCGGAGGTCCCCATGCCCGGCCCGATCCAGTCGCTCTCCCGGGCCGCCGCGATCTTGCGCCTGCTGGCCGGCGGTGAGCGCCGCCTGGGCCTGTCCGAGGTCGCGACGGCGCTGGACCTCGCCAAGGGCACCGCGCACGGCATCCTGCGCACGCTGCAGCAGGAGGGGTTCGTCGAGCAGGACCCGGAGAGCGGCAAGTACCAGCTGGGCGCCGAGCTGCTGCGGCTGGGGCAGAGCTACCTGGACGTGCACGAGCTGCGGGCGCGGGCGCTGGTCTGGGCGGACGACCTGGCCCGGGCGACCGGCGAGACCGTCTACCTGGGGGTGCTGCACCAGCAGGGCGTCCTGGTCGTGCACCACGTGTTCCGGCCGGACGACACCCGGCAGGTGCTGGAGGTCGGCTCGATGCAGCCGCTGCACAGCACCGCTCTGGGCAAGGTGCTGGTGGCCTACGACCCGGTCGCGCGCGGCGAGTTGGGCGACGGGCCGTACGAGTCGTACACCCTGCGGACGCTGACCGAGGCGGCCGACGTGGACGCCGAGTGCGCGCTGATCCGCGAGCGCGGCTGGACGGACTCGGTCGAGGAGACCTGGGAGGGCGTGGCCTCGATCGGCGCGCTGATCCAGGACCGGCGGCGCAACCCGGTCGGCGCGGTGTGCATCAGCGGCCCGGTGGAGCGGGTCTGCGAGGACGGCTTCGTGAAGCCGTCGCTGGTGGCCTCGGTGCGCAGCGCGGCGCGGGCGATCTCGCGCGATCTGGGCGCCGGGCGCTTCTGAGGCCCCTGGCCGCATGGGCGGCCACATCGTCACGCTGAGGCGCGGACGGGCATCGGCCTGTCCGCGCCTTGGCGTTTTGCCCCGGTTTGGTGCGCTCCGCTGGGTAACTTCGAGGGAAGGGTCACAGCTCCGTAACCCCGCCTTGACGTGGGGGCAACCAGGGGAGGAAGCTTCCGCATAACGGTCGACATTGTCGAACGATGGCCGGGAAGATCACTCCCCCGATGCGCTCACCCGCACAACGATCGGTCGGCCGCCCCCACCCACACCTCCGGGCCATATGGACAAGGGAGTCTTTGTGTCCGCGTTCTCCAACGGCGACGTCTTCGTCGGCGAAACCCTCGGCACCGCCGCCCTGATACTTCTCGGTGGCGGCGTCTGCGCCGCCGTGACCCTCAAGAAGTCGAAGGCCCTCAACGCCGGCTGGCTGGCGATCACCTTCGGCTGGGGCTTCGCGGTCCTGATCGCCGCCTACATCTCGGCTCCGAAGTCCGGCGCCCACCTCAACCCGGCCGTCACCATCGCGCTCGCCATCAAGAGCGGCGACTGGAGCCAGGTGCCGCTCTACCTCGGCTCCCAGTTCCTCGGCGCGATGATCGGCGCCGTGCTGGTCTGGCTCACCTACCTCGGCCAGTTCCAGGCCAACGAGGAGCCCACCCTCGGCATCTTCTCGACCGGGCCCGAGATCCGGAACCCGATCCAGAACGTCGTCACCGAGGTCATCGGCACCTTCATCCTCTGCATGGCGATCCTCACCCTCGGCAAGAACGACGGCCTGGCCGCCGGCGGCCTCAGCACCCTGATCGTGGCCCTCACCGTCGTCGGCATCGGCCTCTCGCTGGGCGGCCCCACCGGTTACGCGATCAACCCGGTCCGCGACCTCGGCCCGCGCATCGTGCACTCGCTGCTGCCCATCCCGAACAAGGGCGGCTCCGACTGGTCGTACGCCTGGGTGCCGGTCGTCGGCCCGCTGATCGGCGGCGCGCTGGCCGGCGGTCTGTACAACGCCATGTTCTAAAGGGCCGGGTTCGAACCCGCCGAGCTCGGGGACTGACCACTGCGTCGGGCCCATCCACCCCGTAACCCCCGAATCCTGAGCCGAGGACCCTCTGATGACCTCCACTGGCAACTACATCGCCGCGATCGACCAGGGCACCACCTCCAGCCGTTGCATCATCTTCGGCGCCGACGGCCGGATCGTCTCCGTCGACCAGCAGGAGCACCGGCAGATCTTCCCCCAGCCCGGCTACGTCGAGCACGACGCCGCCGAGATCTGGACCCGGGTGCAGTCCGTCGTCCGCGGCGCGCTGGAGAAGGCCGGCCTGACCAAGGACGACATCCGCGCGATCGGCATCACCAACCAGCGCGAGACCACCGTCCTGTGGGACAAGAACACCGGCGAGCCGGTCCACAACGCGCTGGTGTGGCAGGACACCCGCACCGAGGGCCTCTGCCGCGAGCTCGGCCGCAACGTCGGCCAGGACCGCTTCCGCCGCGAGACCGGCCTCCCGCTCGCCAGCTACTTCGCCGGCCCGAAGATCCGCTGGCTGCTGGACAACGTCGAGGGCCTGCGCGAGCGCGCCGAGGCCGGCGACATCCTGTTCGGCACCATGGACACCTGGGTGATCTGGAACCTCACCGGCGGCGTCAACGGCGGCAAGCACGTCACCGACGTCACCAACGCCAGCCGCACCATGCTGATGAACCTCAAGACCCTGGCCTGGGACGAGGACATCGCGGAGTCGATGGGCGTGCCGATGGCCGTCCTGCCGGAGATCCGCTCCTCCGCCGAGGTCTACGGCGAGGCCGTCGGCGACCTGGCCGGCGTCCCGGTCGCCTCCGCGCTCGGTGACCAGCAGGCCGCGCTGTTCGGCCAGACCTGCTTCGACGAGGGCGAGGCCAAGTCCACCTACGGCACCGGCACCTTCCTGCTGCTCAACACCGGCGAGAAGATCGTCAACTCGTACCACGGCCTGCTGACCACCGTCGGCTACCGGATCGGCGACCAGGCCCCGGTGTACGCGCTGGAAGGCTCGATCGCCGTCACCGGCTCGCTCGTCCAGTGGCTGCGCGACCAACTCGGCATCATCTCCACCGCCGCCGAGATCGAGACCCTCGCCAACACCGTCGAGGACAACGGCGGCGCCTACTTCGTCCCGGCCTTCTCCGGCCTGTTCGCCCCGTACTGGCGCTCCGACGCCCGCGGCGTGATCGCCGGCCTGACCCGGTACGTCACCAAGGGCCACCTGGCCCGGGCCGTCCTGGAGGCCACCGCCTGGCAGACCCGCGAGGTCGTCGACGCCATGCAGAAGGACTCCGGCGTCGAGCTCACCGCCCTCAAGGTCGACGGCGGCATGACCAGCAACAACCTGCTCATGCAGAACATCGCCGACGTCCTGAACGCCCCGGTCGAACGCCCGTACGTGGCCGAGACCACCGCCCTCGGCGCCGCCTACGCGGCCGGACTCGCCGTCGGCTTCTGGAACGACCTCGACACCCTGCGGGCCAACTGGCACCGCGCCGCCGAATGGACCCCGCGCATGGACGAGGCCACCCGGGAGCGCGAGTACAAGAAGTGGCTCAAGGCCGTGGAGCGCACCATGGACTGGGTGGAGGAAGAAGAGACCGACTGACCGACAAGCCGGTCGGGGCCCCGAGCCCCGACCGGCCGCCCGCTGTTCAGACAGCTGGTGTCACCGAGTTTCACCGGCCCGCCGCACCGGGCCGACCGGCCTCTCCAGCAGAGGCCGCACCGCACACGAGAGGAGTAACGGCGCCGCCTGACCCGCGCGCCGTACACAACCACCATGGCAACCATCCCGACCCTGGGCGCCGAGCGCACCGCCGGCCGCACCGCCTCCCGCGCCGAGACCCGTGAACTGCTCGGCAAGGCCACCTACGACCTGCTGGTGATCGGGGGCGGAATCCTCGGCACGGCCGTCGCCTGGACCGCCTCCCAGGCCGGACTCAAGGTCGCCATGGTCGACGGCGGCGACTTCGCCGGCGCCACCTCCAGCGCCTCCTCCAAGCTCGTCCACGGCGGTCTGCGCTACCTGCAGACCGGCGCGGTCAAGCTCGTCGCCGAGAACCACAAGGAGCGCCGCGCGCTCGCCACCGACGTCGCGCCGCACCTGGTCAACCCGCTGACCTTCTTCGTGCCGGTCTACAAGGGCGGCCCGCACAGCGCGCCCAAGCTCGGCGCCGGCGTCTTCCTGTACTCCGCGCTGTCCGCCTTCCGCGACGGCATGGGCCGGGTCTCCACCGCCGCGCACGCCGCCCAGCAGGTGCCCGCGCTGCGCACCGAGGGCCTGCGCTCGGTGGCCGTCTACGGCGACCACCAGATGAACGACTCGCGCGTGGCCGTGATGACCGTGCGCGCGGCCGTCGACGCCGGCGCCGTGGTGCTCAACCACGCCGAGGTCACCGGCCTGCGCTTCACCGCCGGCCGGGTCACCGGCGCCGAGGTGCGCGACCGCCTGGACGGCACCGAGTTCGGCATCGACGCCCGCCTGGTGCTCAACGCCACCGGCCCGTGGGTGGACCACCTGCGCAAGATGGAGGACGCCGGCGCCGCGCCGTCGATCCGCCTCTCCAAGGGCGCCCACGTGGTCGTCAAGCGCCGGGCCCCGTGGCGCGCCGCGCTGACCATCCCGATCGACAAGTACCGCGTCTCCTTCGCCATCCCGTGGGAGGACCACGTCCTGCTCGGCACCACCGACGAGGAGTACACCGGCGACCCGAAGGACGTCCGGGCCACCGAGGCGGACATCGACCAGATCATGGGCGAGGCCGCGCACGCCATCCGCGACGAGCACCTCGACCGCGACCTGATCACCTACGCCTTCGCCGGCCTGCGGGTGCTGCCCGGCGGCCCGGGCGACACCGCCGCCGCCAAGCGCGAGACGGTCGTCACCGAGGGCAAGGGCGGCATGCTGTCGGTCGCCGGCGGCAAGTGGACCACCTACCGCCACATCGGCCGCACCGTGCTGGAGAAGCTGGCGCACGTGCCCGGCACCAGCCTCGGCGAGGACATGTCCCCGATCGCCGCGACCGTGCCGCTGCCGGGCGTCGGCGCGCCAAACGCCGTCGCGCACCGGCTGCTGATCGACCGCGACCCGGGCTCCCGGATGGAGCCGCTGGTGGCCAAGCACCTGGCCAGCCACTACGGCACGCTGTCCTTCGAGATCGCCCGCCTGATCGACGAGAACCCGGAGCTGGGCCGGCCGATCCACGAGGACGGCCCGGACGTCTGGGCGCAGGTCGCCTACGCGGCCGACAGCGAGTGGGCGTACACGGCGGACGACGTGCTGCGCCGCCGCACCACGATGACCGTGCGCGGGCTGGACACGCCGGAGATCCGGGACGAGGTCGAGGCCTTCCTCGCGAAGCGCGGAACCAAGTAGGCACAGCCTCGCGAAGCGCGGAACCAAGTAGGCACAGCCTCGCGAAGCGCGGAACCAAGTAGGCACAGCCAGCTAGGCGCAGAGCCTCGCGAAGGGCGGGCACCCGGGTTCTCCGGGTGCCCGCCCTTCGTGCGCCCGGCTCGCGGGCGGGGTACGAAGGGCTCCCGGTCGGCCACTCAGATCGGCGTGCCCGCCTTGATGACGTGGCGGAGGTGGCGGTCGGGGCGGGTGAGGACGGTGAGGTCGGCGAGCGGGTCGCCGTCGACGAGGAGGAGGTCGGCGTGGGCACCCGGGGCGAGGGTGCCGATCCGACCCTCCAGGCCGAGCAGGCGGGCGGCGGTCGTGGTGGCCGAGCGGAGCACGTCGGCGGCGGGCTGGACCTGGCCGCGGATCGTGAACTCCTCCAACTGGGCCGGGTGGAGGGGGCCGAGCAGGTCGCTGCCGTAGACCAGGTTGACGCCCGCGCGGTGGGCGCGTTCGAGGGCGGCCAGGCCCTGGTCGCGGACTTCGGCGAGCTTGCCGAGGGAGGCCGCCGGGAGGCCGGAGCGGTCGCCGAGCTTCGCGGTCTGCTCGTAGGCGACGAGGGTGGGGACCAGGAAGGCGTCCTTCTCCAGGAGCAGCGCGATCGTGCCGTCGTCCAGCAGGTTGCCGTGCTCGACGCAGCGCACCCCGGCGCGCAGGGCGCGGTCGATGGCGCGCGGGTGGTAGGCGTGCACGGTGACGTAGCGGTTGTGGTTCTCGGCCTCCTCGACGGCCGCGCGGATCTCCTCCTCGCTGTACTGGACGGCGGCGATCTCGTCGTGCGGGGAGGCGACGCCGCCGGAGAGCAGCACCTTGAGGTGCCGGGCGCCCTTGCGGAACTCGTCCCGGGCGGCGGCGCGGACGGCGTCCACGCCGTCCGCGATCCGGCCGAAGTTCGGACGGGACTCGCAGCACGGCAGGGCGTCGTCGCCGAGCGGGCGCAGGTCTCCGTGGCCGCCGGTCTGGGAGAGCGCCTTGCCGCCGTGGAGCAGGCGGGGGCCGAGCGCGAGGCCCTCGTCCAGGGCGCGGGCCATGCCGTGGTCGGCGCCGCCGACGTCACGGACGGTGGTGAAGCCGCGGCGCAGCATGCGTTCGGCCTCGGCGAGGGCGCGGACGGTCGCGTAGCCGGGGGTCCAGTCGGCGACGTCGTGCAGGTCGAGGGTGGTGACCAGCAGGTGGACGTGGGCGTCGATCAGGCCGGGCAGGACGGTGGCGCCGCCGGCGTCGAGGACCCGGACGCCGTCGCCCGCGGCGGTCGGGCGGCCGGTGCCGGTGGCGACGATCCGGCCGTCGGCGGTCTCCAGCCAGCCGGGCTCCTCGGTGCGGGTGCCGTCCTCGGGGTGGAGCAGGTGGGCGTTGGTGATCAGCAGTCGGTTCATGACGCTGGTCCCCCTCCGGTTCGGTACGGGATGGATTCAGTACGAGGCGTATCGAATACGTCTCGTACTGAATACACCATGTACCGTGCTCCTGTGAACCCGCCCCCGGCCGATGCCACCCCCGCCCGACCGCCCCGCCGCCGCGTCCACACCAGGGCCCGGCTGCTCGCGGCGGCGGGCGAACTGTTCCTCGCCGTCGGCTTCGCGCGGACCAGCATCGAGGACGTCTGCGCCGCCGCCGGATACACCCGCGGCGCCTTCTACTCGAACTTCGCCGGCAAGGAGGACCTGCTGCTGGCGCTCTTCGACGACCAAGCGGCCGACCGGATGGCCGAACTGGCGAAGCTGGCCGCCGGCGGCGAGGCACTGGCGCCGCAGGAACGGGCCCGGCTGCTGGTCGAGGCGCTGCTGCGGGTCGAGCCGGCCGAGACCGGGTGGATCCTGCTGTTCCTGGAGTTCCGGCTGCTCGCCGCCCGCAGCGAGGGGCTGGCCGAGCGGGTCGCCGCGCACGACCGTGCGGTCGCGCAGGCGCTGGCCGCCGTCCTGGAACGGGCGCTGCCCGAGCTCGTACCGGCGGGCGCCACCGCCCGGCAGACCGCCCAGGTGGTCCTGGCCGCGCGCGAGGGGCTGCTGGCCCGGACGGCGGCGGGCGGCGCGGCCGCGGAGGACCTGCTGGACGCGACGGCGGCCGTGCTGTCGGGGCTGCTGCGCTGAGTCCCGGTCGTCGGACACGCCCGAGGGGCGGCACCCGTACGGGTGCCGCCCCTCGGCGGATGTCGGCGGCGGCGCCGGGCGCCGTCCGGCCTAGATGATCAGGCTGAGCGGCATGATCAGGGCGATGGCGACGACCGAGATCACCGTCTCCATCACCGACCAGGACTTCAGCGTCTGCCCGACACTCATCCCGAAGTACTCCTTCACCAGCCAGAAGCCGGCGTCGTTGACGTGCGACAGGAAGAGCGAGCCCGCGCCGATCGCCAGCACCAGCAGGGCCGCGTGGGTGGAGGACATGCCCTCGGCGAGCGGGCCGACGATACCGGCGGCGGTGATGGTGGCGACCGTCGCCGAGCCGGTGGCCAGGCGGATCAGCACCGCGATCAGCCAGCCCAGCAGCAGCGCCGAGATGTGCCACTTGCCGGACCACTCGCTCACCGCGTTGCCGACGCCCACGTCGATCAGGGTCTGCTTGAAGCCGCCGCCGGCGCCGACGATGAACACGATGCCGGCGATCGGGCCGAGCGCCTTGCCGACGGTGTCGGAGATCCGCGCCTTGTCGAAGCCGGCCGCCTTGCCGAGGGTCAGCATGCCGAGCAGGGTCGCGGCGAGCAGCGCGATCAGCGGCGAGCCGATGAAGTCGAAGACCCGCTGGCCCATCGCCTTCGGGTCGTCGATCACCACGTCGGCCAGGGCCTTGCCGAGCATCAGCACGACCGGCAGCAGGATGGTCGCCAGCACCGCGCCGAACGACGGGGTGTGCTCGGGCTTGGCGCTCTCCTCGGGGGCGGTGGCCTTCGGGATCTCCAGCGGGCCGACCCAGCGCTCGGCCAGCCGGGAGAACAGCGGGCCGGCCACGATCAGGGTGGGCACGGCGATCAGCAGGCCGAGCGCCAGGGTGATGCCGAGGTCCGCCTTCAGGGCGTCGACGGCGACCAGCGGGCCGGGGTGCGGCGGCACCAGGCCGTGCAGCACGGACAGGCCGGCCAGCGCGGGGATGCCGATCCGCATCAGCGGCACGTTGCCGCGACGGGCGACCAGCAGCACGATCGGGATCAGCAGGACGACGCCGACCTCGAAGAACAGCGGTAGGCCGAGGACGGCGGCGATCAGCGCCATCGCCCAGGGCAGCGCCCTGTTGCTGGACCTGGACAGCACGGTGTCCGCGATGATGTTGGCGCCGCCGGAGTCGGCGAGCAGCTTGCCGAGCATCGCGCCCAGCCCGATCAGCAGGCCGACCCCGGCCACGGTGGAGCCGAAACCCGTGGAGAAGCTGTTGAGCAGCTTGTCGAACGGGGCGCCCGCGACGGCGGCCAGCAGACCGGAGCCGAGCGTGAGGGCGAGGAAAGGGTGCAGCTTCAGCTTGGTGATCAGCAGGACGATCACACCGATGCTGAGCAGGACCGCGATCAGCAGCTGGGAGTCGCTGCCGGTGTGCGGCAGGGCCGGTGGGGCGGCCGCGAGCAGGACGGTGGGGGACGGGCTCACGCGAGGTCTCCATTGACGGGCCGCAGCAGTGCCACGGCCATCTCGACGAGTTCTTCGGGGGACGGGCCGACGTCCAGGACGGCGCCGCGCTCGTGCGCGCCCAGGGGTTCCAGGGCGGCGTACTGCGAGTCGAGCAGCGACGGCGGCATGAAGTGGCCGGTGCGGTGGGCGAGCCGGTCCTCGACCAGCTCGTGACCACCGCTGAGGTGCAGGAAGTAGGCGCCCGGGCAGGCCGCGCGCAGGGTGTCGCGGTAGCGGTGCTTCAGCGCCGAACAGGTGACCACGCCGCCGGTGCCGTCCTCGGCCCGCTCCTTGAGCCAGCCGCCGAGGGCGCGCAGCCAGGGGGCGCGGTCCTCGTCGTCCAGCGGGATGCCGGCCGACATCTTGGCGATGTTGGCCGCCGGGTGGAAGTCGTCCGCCTCGGCGTAGGGGAGGTCGAGGCGTTCGGCCAGCAGGCGGGCCAGGGTGGTCTTGCCGACACCGGAGACGCCCATCACCACGATGGTGAGAGGGGTGTCCGGGAGGTCGTGGTTCTCGACGCTGAGAGCCATGGGTGGTGCTCCTTCGTTGCCTGGCCGCCACTATCGCCTCAAAGATATGACGTATTCAAGTGTCGGAAACCAAATCGTCATACTTTTTGGCTGTGGGGTAGGTCGCAGGGCGGAGGACGAGGGGCGCGCCGGTGGTGGCGGTGGGGTGGGCGTCTACGCTGGGCGGATGGAGATCCAGGGGCTGCCCGGTCGGCTGCTTGACGAGCTCGGGCCGGCGATCGCGTCGGGTGAGATTCCCGAGGGCGCGGTGCTGCGCGGCGAGGAGCTGGAGGAGCGGTTCGGGGTGTCCCGGACGGTCGTCCGGGAGGCGGTGCGGATCCTGGAGGGGATGCGCCTGGTGGCGTCCCGGCGGCGGGTCGGGATCACCGTGCAGCCCAGGTCGCTCTGGGACGTCTTCGACCCGCTGGTGATCCGCTGGCGGCTGGCCGGCGCGGACCGCTCGGCCCAGCTGCGCTCGCTCGGCTCGCTGCGGGTGGCCGTCGAACCGGCCGCGGCCGCGCTCGCCGCAGTGCACGCGAGTGACGACGACCGGCGCCAACTCGGCTCGCTGGCCGTGGAGTTGACCGTCTCAGCGCGGGCCGCCGATCTCGCCACCTTCCTCCGGCACGACATCGACTTCCACGCCACCGTGCTGCGCGCCTCCGGCAACGAGATGTTCGCCCACCTCGGCGACACCGTGGGGGCGGTGCTCACCGGGCGGACCGAGTACCATCTGATGCCCCATCAGCCGGAGCCGTACGCGATCCGGCTGCACCGCGAAGTCGCCGACGCGATCTGCGCGGGGGACGCCGTCCAGGCCGAGCAGGCCATGCGGACGATCGTGGCGGGCGCCCTGGAGGAGCTCAACCAGCAGTTGGGCTGACCTCCCCCGGCGGCGGGCCGCCCGCTGCCGGCTGCCCGGATCACACGCTTTGACGGGAGTTCGGTGGATTCGGACGCATAGTCCTGGTTCGACGGGGCAGAGTGAGGCGAGGGGCGCTTTTCGCGTGCGCCCGTCCCGTGTCCGCCGCCGAGTCCGCGCCTGGGGGTCGCTCGATGTCCGTGCCACGCCGCCGTCGCCGTCTGCCCGACGAGGTGCGCGCCGCCGCCGTCCGGGCGGTGCTCTGCCTGTCCTTCACCCTGGTCGGCGTGGTCGTCGCCACGCTCGCCTCGTACGCGGACAGTTGGCTGATGACGCCGGCGCTGATGGCGATGGGGCTCGGGGTGTTCGGCACGATGTGGTGCCTGCTGGAGATCCTGATCTCGCGCCAGATCGCCGCCCAGCGGCTGCGCGCGCCCGGCTCCGCGCACCCGATGACGGGCGGCCGGGCGCCCGAACCGCTGGCCGCCCGGCCGCTCCCCCGCCCCGGCGGGCCACAGCGTCAGCCGCGGGTGCCGACCGCGTAGGGCGCCCGCGGCCGATCCTGCGGGTCAGCTCTCCGGGACGGCCCGGTAGTGGGTGGTGAGCCGGCCCGTGTCGTCCAGGACGTGGAAGGCGAGCATCGGCGGCTGGGTGAAGGAGATGCCGGGCCCGCCCTCGCAGGGCAGCGTGACGGTGGAGACCACGCCGGGGGCGACCAGCAGCGGCAGCCCGGCGAAGGTGGTGGCGGCGCCGGTGTGGGAGTGGCCGCAGAGCAGGCCGGCCACCCGGGGGTGCCGGGCCAGCACCGCGCCGAGCGCCTCCTCGCCGAACTGGCGGATCGGATCGACGTTCGGCAGGTGCAGGACCGCCGGCGGGTGGTGGAAGGCCACCAGCGCGGGCAGGTCGGCGCGCCCGGCCGCCAGTTCGGCGTCCAGCCAGGCCAGCGTCTCCTCGTCCAGCAGGCCGTCGTCGCGGCCGGGGATCGAGGAGTCCAGCATCAGCACGTCGGCGCCGGGCAGTCGGTGCAGCCGGTTGACCGGGCCGTCCGCGGGGGCCTCGCCTAGCAGCACCTCCCGGTAGGACGCCCGGCGGTCGTGGTTGCCGGGGCAAGTGAGCACCGGGTACCGGGAGTCCAGCACCTTGGCCACCTGCTCGTACTCGGCAGGCAGGCCGTGGTCGGCGAGGTCCCCGGTGACGAGCACGGCGTCCAGCGGACCGGGCAGGGCGTCGAGGTACGCCATCACCTGCCCGGCCCGCCGCCGGGCTCGCCCGCCGGCGTCCCGGTGGTGCTCCTGCCCGAGGTGGATGTCACTGAAGTGCGCGATCGTCAGCATGGCGGCCACGCTAGTCAGTTCACGGCTGGGCGGGAACCTCGGCCGGTCGCTTGAACATCCGGGTGGCGGTGATCTCGCCGTGGATGGCCGGGCCGTCCGGGTCCTGCGGGGCGGGCAGGCCGGGGCGCAGGTGCTCCTCGACCGAGATGTACTTGAGGCCCGCCCGCAGGTCGGCGTCATTGCGCAGCCGGATGACCAGCGGGAACTCGGCGAGCGCGGTGGTGTCGAACAGGCCCGTGGTGTAGATCAGTTGGACGCCGAGCGCGTCGGCCACGGCCCGCTGGAGCTCCAGCAGGTAGGTGGCGTTGGCGCGGCCGATCGGGTTGTCCAGGAACAGCGTGCCGGCGTGCCGCAGCTGGGACTGGCCGCGGTCGTTGGCGCGCAGCGCGGCCATCGTGCAGTACAGCGCGATGGCGGCGGTGAGCAGCTGGCCCCCGGAGAAGACGTCGGACATCTGGCCGACGCCGACCCGCTCGGCGCGCAGCACCGCGTCCGGCTTGAGGATCTCGACGCTGACGCCCTTCGGGCCGATCGCGGCGGCGACCCCGCGCAGCAGCAGGGACATGCCGTCGCGGCGCAGGTCGCTGTTCTTGCGGACGGCGGCGCGGGTGGCCTCGTCGATGACCTCGCCGAGGCGCTCGACCAGGGTGGCGTGGTCCGGGTCCTCGAAGCGGATCCGCAGGAACTCCTGGCCCGACCACTCCCCCAGGCCCTCGGGCAGCCGGGAGAGCCGCTGGGCGGCGCGCAGGGTGGTGAGCGAGGACTCGACCAGGCCGCGCAGGCGGTCGACGATCGAGCCGCGGTTGCGCTCCAGCTGGGCGAGTTCGTCGGTCAGCACGCGCAGCCGGGGCGCGAAGGCGGCGGCCCAGGCGGCGGCGTGCTCGGGCAGCGCGGCGGCGGGCAGTTCGCGGATCTGCTGGCGGGCGGGGGTGCGGACGGCCTCGTAGCGGACGGCGTTGGCGTGCCGGACGAGGGCGTCGGAGGCGTCGCGGACGGCGAGTTCGGCCGAGGACAGCTCGCCGGCGGCGGTGCGCAGGGCGCGGCGGGCCTCGGCGGCGGTGCCGCGGGCCTCCGGCAGCGAGCCGAGGTGGGGCTCGACGGGCTGGCCCTCGTCCTCCTGCTGCTCGCGCAGGCCGTCGCGCAACTGGCCGGCGAGTTCGTCGAAGTCGGCGGCGGCGGACTGGGAGGCGTCGAAGGTGCGTTGCAGGTCGGCGTGCGCGGTGCGGGCGGCCTCCAGGGCCTCCCGGCGTTCGGCGAGCCGGCTGGTGGCCGTGCGCAGCAGGACCTGGGCGTGCTCGGGGTCCGCGGGGACGAGGTCCTCGGGCAGCTCGGTGTGCGCCTCGCCGTCGGCGGGGGCGGAGCGTTCGGCCTCGCCGCGCAGGCGCCCCAGTTGCTCGCTGGCGGCGGCGGAGCGGGCCTCGATGGTGGCGACCAGGTCCTCGGCGCGGGCTGCGGCGGCCTGACGGGCGGGGCCGTCGGCGCCGTCGGGGCTGCCGAGGAGTTCCTCGGCGCGGGTGCGGACCTTGTTGGTGAGGCGGTCGAGTTCGGTCGCGGCGGCGGCCTCGTCGCCCTCGGCGCGGGCCTGCTCGGCGCGCAGGTCGGCGCCGACGCCGACCTTCTCGTACAGCTGGGAGGCGGCGCGGTAGGCCTCGCGCAGGGCGGGCAGGGCGGCGGGAGCGGTCTCGGTGGGCTCGTCGGCCTGCTCGGCGGCGGGGATCTCGGCGCGTTCGGCGCGCAGGGTGCGGGCGGTGCGGCGGGCGTCGTCGGCGGCGCGCTGGGCGGCGCGGCGGTCCTCGTCGCAGGTGCGGGCGCGTTCGGCGCAGACGGCCTGGCGGCGGTCGCACTCGGCGGCGTCCTCGGCGAGTTCGCGCTGGCGGCGGGCCCAGTTGGCGCGCTCGCGCAGCCGGAAGGCGAGGCCGGAGAGGGCGTCGGCGCGGCGGCGGGCGCGCTGGGCGGCCTCGCGGTGCTCCTCGTGGGCGGAGGCCGCGGCGGCGTGGTCGGTCTCGGCCTCGTCGTGGTCGGCGCGCAGGGTGGCCAGGGCGGCGGCGGCCTGCTCGGCGTGCTCGCGGGCGGCCTCGGCGGCGGCGGCGAGTTCGGCGAGGGTGCCGGGCGGGCACGACGCGTGCCAGGAGGCGAGGCGGGCGGCCAGGGCGCGGTCGGCGCCGAGGCGGGCGGCGAGTTCGCGGATGTGCTCCTCGCGGGCGCCCGCCCGGGCGCGCAGTTCGCGGCGCTCACCATCGGCGGCGGACTCGTCGTGCATGGCCGGGTTCGGCGGCACCAGGAAGAACGCGGGCTGGTCGGTGATCGGGGCGATCAGGGAGGCGGCGGCGCCGACGGCGACGGTGGAGCGGGGCAGCAGGGCGGCGGCCTGCAGGGCCTCGCGGGCCCGCTCCAGCGAGGCGGGATCGGTGACGACGACGCCGTCGACCAGTTCGGGGCGGGCGGCGAGGATCGCCTCGTGGTCGGCCGGGTCGACGGACTGGGCGAGGTAGCGCCAGCCGGGCAGGGCGGGGATGCCGTGCTCGGCGAGGTACTCGACGGTGGCCAGCACGTCCGGGCCGGGCGGCAGCAGGCCGCCGTCGCCGAGGGCGGCGAGGATGCGGGAGTCGTCCGCGGCGGCGGTGCGCAGGTCGAACAGGGTGCGTTCGGCGGTGGCGATGGACTCGTCGAGGAGTTCGCGCAGGTACTCGGCGTTGCGGTCGAGGACGGCGGGGGTGAGGAAGCCGGCGTCCTCCTCGGCCTCGTCCTGGTAGGGGGTCAGGGAGAGCAGGTCGGAGAGGCGCTGCTCGGTGGCGAGCAGGGCGGCGGTGCGCTGCTCGGCGGCGAGGGCCTGGGCGGCGGCCTTGCGGGCGTCGCCGGCGCGTTCGGCGGCGAGTTCGGCGCGGCCGGTGGCGGCGGCGGCCTCGCGCAGCCGGGCGGTGCAGGCCTCGGCGGCCGTACGGGCCTGGGCGAGGGCGGCGCCGGCGGCCTTCTCGACGTCGGCGGCGTGCAGGGCGGCCCGGGCCGGGTCGATGTCGCCGTCGGCGTCGATGAAGCCGGCCTCGACGGCGGCGGCGGTCTCCTGCTCGACCTCGGCGAGGCGCTGGCGCAGGTGGTCGACCTCGCTGCGGGCCTTCTGGGCGGCGGTGGCGGCCTCGGTGGCGGCGGACTGGGTCTTGGCGCCGTCGTCCTGGAGTTCGCCGGCGCGCTGCTCCTCGGTGTCGGCGCGGGCTTCGGCGGCCGCGGCGGCGCCCTCCAGGGCGCGGGCCAGGGCGGTGGCGGCGCGGGCGCGGGCGGCGAGCGCGGGGGCGGCGTCGAGTTCGGCCTCGCGGATGGCGGCGGCGACCCGGGTGACCCGGTCAGCGGCGGCGCGCTGGCGCAGGACGGCCTCGGCGGCCTGCCAGGCGGCGTGCAGGGTGCGGGCGTCGATGAGTTCGCGGCGCAGCGCGGCGGCCTCGGCGGTGGCCGCGGCGAGGCCCAGGGTGGCGTGCCGGTGGGTGAGTTCGGCGGTGATGAGGGTGTGCCGGGTGCGGTCGGCCTCGGCGGCGGTGACGGCGCCCGCGGCGGCGGCGACCTCGATGGCGAGGTCCTGGGCGCGGTCGCGTTCGGCGGCGGCGCGGGAGCTGAGGGCGTGGGCGAGGCGGCGGGTGCGGCGTTCGGCGGTGCGGTGGGCCTCGCGGACGCCCTCCCGGGCGCCGGTGGCCTCGACGATGCGTTCCAGCAGGTCGAGGGAGCCGGCGGTGAAGTCGCGTTCGGCGGTGAGTTCGGCGCGGCGGCCGAGCTTGGCGGCGAAGCCGTGGACGAGGTCGGCGAGGCCGTCGGTGTCCCGGGTGTCGGTGACGGCGCGCAGCAGCAGGTCGGTGAAGTCGCTGTCGTGCTTGACCGCGAAGAGGCCGGCGGCCTCGCCCTCGTCGGCGTTCATCTCGCGCTGGTAGCGGAAGAGTTCGGGGTCGAGGCCGAGTTCGCCGAGGTGCTCGGTCCAGCGGTCGTGGCCGTCCTCGAAGACCAGGTCGAGGTGCGGGTGGGCCTTGCCGGCCTCGGTGAGGGCGTCGCGGAAGCCCTTCATGGTGCGGCGGCGGCCGCGGGCCTTCTGGTCTCCGGTCAGGTTGATCCGTTCGGCGACCGGCAGCGAGTCCAGGGTGAGGCCGGGGCCTGGGCGGAAGGAGTACCAGGTCTCGGCGAACTTGCGCGGGTCGGAGGAGACCTGGCGGCCGCGCCACTCGCTGGCCTTGCCGACCACGATCAGCTCGCCGGTGACGGTGTGCTGCCACTCCAGGGCGACGTGGCCGCAGTCGTCGGCGAGCAGGAACTTGCGCAGCACGCCGGAGCTGGCGCCGCCGAGGGTGTTGCGGTGGCCGGGGAGCATCACCGAGAAGATCAGCTTGAGCAGGACGGACTTGCCGCCGCCGTTCTCCAGGAAGAGCACGCCGGCCGGGGCGGGGCGGCGGACCGGGCCCTCGGGGTCCTCGCCGAACAGGCCGATCTGCTGCGGGGCCGGGTCGGCGACGGGTTCGCCGACGCCGCGCAGGTCGAGCACCGTGTCGGCGTAGCGGGCGCCGGCCGGTCCGATCGAGTAGAGGCGGACCCGGTTGAGCTCGTACATGTGCGGCGGTTCTCCGTGGCTGGGGGGGTGGTCGGGACTCGGGCTCAGAGCGAGTGGAACGGCAGGCCGGCGTCGGCCACCAGTTCGTCGCCGGTGTCCGGCGGCAGCAGGCTGGCGCTGCCGTCGGACACCGGGACGATGCCGAGGTCGAGCAGTTCGGCCATGGCCGCGCTGCCGGCCAGGTCGCGGACCTGGAGCTGGTAGCGGGCGGTGGTGCGGTAGGTGCCTCCGGCGTCGTCGGCGACCTTCTGCAGGAAGCCGGAGTCGACCAGGAACAGCACGGCCTTGGCGACGATGCCGATGGTGGAGCCGGAGAGCCGGCGGGCGTCCTTGGTGGCGCCGGTGGCGGTGCGCCGGGCCCACACCCGCCAGGCGGCCTCCAGGCCGGGGGCGTCGGACTGCGGGTCGGTGTTGTCGCCCTCGGTCGCGGCCTGTTCCTCCAGGCGGCGGCAGGCCTGGCGGACGAAGGCGTCGACGCCGTTGACGGTGATCCGGCCGAGGTAGCCGTCGTCGGCGAGGTCCTCGGGCCGGGGGAAGGCCATCGCGGCGGTGGCGAGGTGGGCCAGGCCGTGCAGGAAGCGGTCGGTGGACTCGGAGGCGGCGCGGCGCGAGTAGTCGCCCATCCGGACGGCGAACAGCGAGTCCTCGGCGGCGGCGACGGCCATGCCGGCGCGCGGCGAGACCTCCAGGACGACCAGGCCCATGCCGGTGGCGACGGCGTCGGCGAGCCGGGCGAACGGCGGGTCCTCGCGGTGGCGGCGGACGAGTTCGGCGTACTCGGCGTCGCGGGCGGGGAGCAGCTTGGCCTGGAGGCCGAAGGAGACCAGCCGGGCGGCGTCGGCGACATCGCCGGGGGTGATCGGGGCGGGGGCCGCGGGTTCGGTCTCGGCCGCCCAGGACGTGTCGTGGTGGGTCGTCACGGGCGGTGCTCCTCGGGGCTGTTGCTAGTACGGGCGATCTGGTGGTGCGTCGATACGGCGGCTTCGTCAGCCGGCGTCCTTGCGGTCGGCGGCCATGCCGGCCGCGTCGAGCAGGGCGCTGCCGACGATCAGGTCGGCGCCGCCGAACTGCGGGTCGCGCAGCGGGGTGCCGTCGTCCACGGCGAACAGCAGCCGCTCCTCGCCCTGCCGGTAGGCGGTGCCGACCGGCGGGCTGGCCGCGTGGACGGCCAGCAGGGCGACCAGGTACGGCAGGTCCGGGTCCTGCTCGCGGGCCTCGGCGAGCAGGCCGGAGAGCCGGCGGGGGGCGTCGGCGGGCAGGTCGAGCAGGACCAGCGCGGCCTCCAGCTGGGCTTCGGAGAAGCGGCTGTCGTCCGGGGTGGCGACCAAGTCCGGGTCCGGCAGTTCGGCGCCGAGGTGCTCGCGCTCGACCGGCGGGGTGAGCAGCAGGTCGACCAGGTCGGCGACCCGGACGGAGACGGGGGTGCGCAGGCCCGCGCCGCGGGCGAAGAAGGCGCCGGTGGGGCGGACGGCCTGCTCGACCGGCAGCCGCAGCACGGGGGCGAGCAGCTGGCCGTAGAGGTCGATGCCACTGCGGGCACCGGGGGTGGCGAAGGCCTGCCGGTCCTGCTCGGCGCGGAACAGCGGGCCGGCCTCCAGCAGGCGGGTCTGCAGCTTCGTGTGACGGCGGATGCAGTCCTTGACGATGTCGAGCAGTTCGGCGGCGCGGCGCTTGTGCTCCGCCCCTTCGGGAGTGTGGGGCTCGGCCTCGTCACGGGCCTTGCGGATGTTGGTGAGAATCGCGTTCTCGTGCCGGTAGCGGTCGGCGATGTGGTCCAGCGCCTCGTCGATGAGGTCGGGGATGGCGCGCATCCAGTCGACGGCGCGGACGTTGCGCCGGGTGGCGTCGAGGGCGCGGCGCAGCGTCTCGGCGTACTGGACGGTGCGGTAGCGGGCCTGCTCGGCGGCGAGCTGGGCGTCGGCCAGGCGGCCGCGGCGGATCAGCACCTCCAGCTTGACCTCGGCGGCGATCTGGGCCGAGGTGACGTCGGTGTCGAGCGCGCCGACCAGGACGTTGACCGCCTCGTCGGTGGTGCGCAGGTAGACGCCGCCGTCGGGACCGGGCACCTCCTCGATCAGCTTGAAGTCGTAGTCGCGCCGGACGTACTCGCCGTCCGCGCCGAAGGTGCCGTAGACGGCGCGGAAGCCCCGGTCGACGCTGCCGACGTTGATCAGCGACTCCAGCACCCAGCGGGCGACCCGCTCGTGCTCGGCGGCGGGGCGACCGGCGGCCTGGGCGGCGACCCGGGGCAGCAGGCGGGCGAGCACTATGTCGCGGTCGGCGCCGGTGTCGAAGTCCATGTGCAGGGTGACCAGGTCGATCGCGGCGAGGCCGACCTCGGCCATCGCGTAGCCGCCGTACTCGCCCGCCAGGTTGACCTTGCGGTTGTCCAGGTCGTGCAGGGGGGCGGTGCAGGCCAGCGCCTTGAGCCGGCGGGCCAGGCCCTCGTCGGCGGCGGGGCCGGGCGCGGGCCTCGCCGCGACGGACCCGGCGGGCGGCCGGGGGCCGGGCAGGGTGGGCAGGTCAGCGATGGCGGTCACGGTGGACAAGATTAGAGGTTCGCACTGACATCGACCGAAACGGGCCTTGTGGGCGGGCTGCGCGGCAGGCCGGAGGGTGTGTCGGGGGTGAATTCAGAACGGGATTTCGATGGGATTCCGCCATTCCCGAACCGATATTCGGGAAACCCGTGAAGGTGGCGCGTCGCTTCCGTGATGATCGTCCTATGATCACTCGACTGGTCAAAGCGGGCCTCGCCGCGGCGCTGTCCGTGACCACCCTCGCCACCGGCGCCGCCGCCTCGTCGGCCGCTCCGGCCGACGCCCCCGCCGTTCCGGGGCAGCACGTCACCGTGTCCCTGAACGGCTTCCTGCCGAGCACCACCCCTCCCGGGCCGGGCAAGTTCTCGGTCGGCTGGACGTCCGCCGGCACCCAGGACCTCACCGGGCCGACCCACATCACCGTCGACCTGCCGCCGGGGTTCACCACCGAACTCGGCATGTTCTACTCCACCCCGTACGACTACACCTTCACCGAGTCCGTCTCGCCCGACGGCCGCCACCTGGACGCCGTCCTCACCGGCACCCGCAGGCCCGGGCACTACGAGTTCATGAAGCTGACCGTGGGCCGCGACTTCACCCAGCAGCCGACCGGCCAGATCGTCGCGACGGTCTCCAACCCGAACGACACCGACCCGACCGGCCACGTGACGGTCCTGCCGGTCGACGGAAGCGCGCCGACGCCGGTCGTCCCGGCGCCGCCCGTGGTCGACGGTCTCGACACCACCACCGGCCCGGGTGCGGGCGGCACCGCGGTGACCGTCAGCGGCAGCAACCTGACGGACGGCATGGTGCTGGTCGGCGGCGTCCCGGCGGCCGGCACCTGCACCGACACCGCCTGCACGGTGAGCACGCCCGGCGGCTCGGGCAGCGCCCCCGTCTCGGTGGTGACCCCCGGCGGCACGGTCGCGGCGCCGATCGCCTTCGACTACACGGGCGCCCCGCCCCCGCCGCCGGCCGCACCGACGGTCGGCAACCTGACCTACACCAGCGGCCCGGTCGCCGGCGGCACCCAGGTGTACCTGCAGGGCGCGAACCTGACGTACGGGACGGTCGCGTTCGGCGGGGTGCCGGCCGCGCACGTGTCCTGCGGCCCGTCCTTCTGCTCGGCCACCGCCCCGGCGGCGGCGGGCCCCGGCCCGGTGGACGTCACGGTGACCACCGCGGGCGGCACCAGCGCCCCGGTGACCTTCACGTACACCGCGTAGTCCGGCGGTACCGATGCCCGGGTGCTCCGGCACCCGGGCATCGGCGTGTCCGGGGGCGCGCGCCCGCACGGCGTCCGAGGGGTGCGCGCCCGCACGCCAGACGGGCTAGTTGAACGCGTTCAAATTAAGGGTCTAGAGTCGGTTCCGCACAGACGGGACAAGGCCCCGCCTGCTCTTCGGCATGGAGGCTCGCACCATGGACGCCAATCCGCACACCGATTCCGCGGCAGTACTGCGCAAGGTCCGGCGCTGGCTCTGGATCTTCGTGGTCTGCCTGGTGCTGAGCGGCCTGACGGCCTTCCCGCTGGAGACCGAGACCCGCTGGCTGACCGACCTCGCGACCGGGCCCGCCGCACCGCTGGCCGACCGATTCCCGGCCGCACTGGACTGGCTCGAACGCGTCCGCACCGGCGTCGCGGAGACCAACGACCACTACCCCTTCCTGGCCTACGGCACCGACTGGCTGGCCTTCGCCCACCTGGTGATCGCCGCCGCCTTCTGGGGCCCGATCAAGGACCCGGTCCGCAACATCTGGGTGATCCGTTGGGCGGTGCTCGCCTGCGGCGCCATCATCCCCCTGGCCCTGATCTGCGGGCCGCTGCGGGGGATTCCGCTGGCATGGCGATTCATCGACATGTCGTTCGGAATCATCGGCGTCGTCCCGCTGCTGATCGTGCTGCGGGCACTGCGCCCGCTGGAACGTTCCTTCCGGGGACCAGTGGCCGCGAGCTGAGTCGGAGCCGCCCAGCGCCGCCCCCAGGCGTGTGACCAGGAGTCGCACGCCGGTGGGCCCCCGGGGCCCGGGTCACGGGCAACGGCCTTCATCCGCAGGCCCTACCATCTGGCTCAACAGCTGCTGGAAGGCGGACGGGCGTGGCCGATGCGGTGATCGATCTCAATGCGGACCTCGGTGAGGGGTTCGGACGCTGGACGCTGACCGACGACGAGGCCCTGCTGTCCGTGGTGACCAGCGCCAACGTCGCCTGCGGCTTCCACGCGGGAGATCCGTCGACGATGCGCCGGGTCTGCGCGCTGGCCGCCGAACGCGGCGTCCGGATCGGCGCCCAGGTCTCCTACCGCGACCTGGCCGGCTTCGGCCGCCGCGCCATGGACGTCCCCCCGGAGGAACTCGCCGACGAGATCGCCTACCAGATCGGCGCCCTCCAGGTCTTCGCCCGCGCCGCCGGCTCCCGGGTCTCCTACGTCAAACCGCACGGCGCCCTCTACAACCGGGTGGTCACCGACTCCGAACAGGCCGAGGCCGTGGTGGCCGGCGTGCTGCGGGCCGGGGCGGTCTGCGACGGGCCGCTGCCGGTGCTCGGACTGCCCGGCTCCCGGCTGCTCGCCGTCGCCGAGGGCGTCGGCCTGCCGGTGGTCACCGAGGCCTTCGCCGACCGCGCGTACACCTGGGCCGGCACCCTCGTCCCGCGCCGCGACCCGGACGCCGTGGTGCACGACCCCGAATCGGTGATCACCCGCGCGGTCGGCATCGCCCGGGACGCCTCGGTGGAAGCCGTCGGCGGCGAACGGATCGCCGTCGAGGCCCGCTCCCTGTGCGTCCACGGCGACACCCCCGGCGCCGCCCAGCTCGCCTGGCGGATCCGCGGCGCCCTCGCCTCCGCCGGGGTCCGGGTGGAGGCGTTCACGTGACGCCCGCCGCCGTCCGGCGCGTCGGCGAGCGGGCGCTGCTGGTCGAACTCGACGACCCGGCGGAGGTCACCGCGTTGTACGGATGGCTGCGCGAGCGGCAGGAGAGCCGGGCGCTCGGCGCGGTCGAGGAGATCGTGCCGGCCGCGCGCACGGTGCTGCTGGACGGCGTCGCGGACGTCGACGCGCTGGCGGCGCTGCTCCGCACGGCCCGTCCGTCGGCGGCCGCGGCGGCGACCGGGCCGCTGGTTCAGGTGCCGACGGTGTACGACGGCGCCGACCTCGCCGAGGTCGCCGCGCTGTGGGGGGTGTCCGAGGAGGCGGCCGTACGGATCCACACCGGGCCCGAGTACGTGGTCGCCTTCTGCGGGTTCGCGCCCGGCTTCGGCTACCTGACCGGGCTGCCACCCCGGTACGAAGTCCCGCGCCGGGCCACCCCGCGCAGCAGCGTCCCGGCCGGCTCGGTCGCCCTGGCCGGCCCGTACACCGGGGTCTACCCGGGCTCCTCCCCGGGCGGCTGGCAGCTCGTCGGACGCACCGGGCTCGTGCTCTGGGACACCGGGCGCGAGCCGGCGGCGCTGCTGGCGCCCGGGGTGCGGGTGCGGTTCACGGCGGAACGGGCGTAACCGGGGTGCGGGCCGACGGCGGGCGGCACGCGGGCCCCGGACTGCGGCGGACGGGACGGCGGCGGACGGGGTGACGGGAGGCGGGGTGGTGGCGGACGGGGTGGCGGCAGGCGGGGTGGCGGCGTTGAGCGGATTGCTGGTGGTGCGGCCCGGGCCGTTGACCACCGTCCAGGACCTCGGACGGCGCGGCGTCGCCCACCTCGGGGTGCCCCGGGCCGGGGCGCTGGACGAGCCCGCGCTGCGGGCGGCGAACCGGCTGGTCGGCAACGAGCCGGGCGCCGCCGCACTGGAGACCACGCTCGGCGGGGTCGCCCTGCGCGCCCTCGGGCCGCTGGTCGTGGCGGTCACCGGCGCGCCGTCGCCCGTCCGGGTGGACGGGCGGGCGGCCGCCTGGGGTGCGCCGGTCGCGGTGCCGGCCGGGGCGGTGCTGGAGGTGGGCGCGGCGACCGCCGGGGTGCGCGGCTACCTGGCGGTCGCGGGCGCGATCGCCGTCCCGCCGGTCCTGGGCAGCCGCTCCACGGACCTCCTCTCCGGCCTCGGACCGGCCCCGCTCGCCGCCGGCGACCGGCTGCCGGTCGGCCCTCCTCCGCCCGACCGCCCCCGACCCGACCTGGTGCCGCTGCCCGCTCCCCCGGCCGAACTGGTGCTGCGGCTGCGGCTCGGCCCGCGCGCGGACTGGTTCGAACCCTCGGCACCGACCCGGCTGGCCCGCGACGAGTACCTGGTCTCCCCCGCCGGCAACCGGATCGGGCTGCGCACCGAGGGCCCGCCGGTCGCCCGCGCCCGGGCGGGTGAACTGCCCAGCGAGGGCATGGTGTTGGGAGCGGTGCAGATCCCGCCGGACGGCCGGCCAGTGGTCTTCCTGGCCGACCACCCGACCACCGGCGGCTACCCGGTGATCGGCGTCGTCCCCGCCGCCGATCTGGCGGCGGCCGCCCAGGCGCGCCCGGGCACGCCGGTGCGCTTCGTGCTGCTGCGGGAGCGCTGAGCGTCCGCTCGCACGCCCCCGGCGCTCACCGCGTGAAGGCGGTCCGCACGCCTGCCGACGCTCCCGGCGCGAAGGCGGTCCGCGCACCACCGGAGCCGTCGCCGTGCGTCAGGCGGCGGGCGCGCCGAACCACCTGGACAGGTGGCCGCGCAGGTCCTGCTGGTCCTCGCCGACCCACGCCACGTGGCCGTCCGGACGCAGCAGCACCGCGGGCACGTCCAACTCGTCGCTGACGTCCACGACATGGTCGACCCGGTCCGCCCAGCCCGCCGCCGAGAGCCCGCCGGTCTGGTCGAGCAGCAACCCGCGACCGCCGTGCATCAGCGCGTAGAGACGACCGCGCTTCAGCTCCACGTCGCGCAGCCGGCGGCCGAGCAGTTCATGCCCTTCGCCGAGGTCGTAGCGGACCCCGATCGCGATGATCTTCTCGATCAGGTACCGGTTCACCTCCTCGAAGTCCATCAGTTCCGCCAGCAGCCGGCGCACCGCCCGGGCGCCGGGCTCCAGGGACATCAACTGGATCTGCGCTCGGGTGTTGTCCAGCACGTCGGCGGCCACCGGGTGCCGTTCGGTGTGGTAGCTGTCCAGCAGCCCCTCCGGCGCCCAGCCGTCGACCTCGGCGGCCAGCTTCCAGCCCAGGTTGAACGCGTCCTGGACGCCGAGGTTGAGCCCCTGCCCACCGGTCGGCGGGTGGATGTGCGCCGCGTCGCCGGCCAGCAGTACCCGGCCGACCCGGTAGCGCTCGGCCAGCCGGGTGGCATCGCCGAAGCGCGAGAGCCAGCGCGGTGAGTGCGCCCCGAAGTCGGTGCCCGCGACGGCCCGCAGCCGGTGCCTGAACTCCTCGAAGCTCGGAGCGGCCGTACGGTCCTCGGCCACCCCCTCGGCGGGCACGACGACGCGGTACACCCCGTCCCCCTCCGGGATGGCGCCGAACCGCAGCTGGGTCTTGCGGACCTCCGCGATCACGGCGGCGATCGCCTCCGGCTCCTCGGCCAGCTCCATGTCGCCCAACAGCGTCTCCACCCTGGAGGGCTCGCCGGGGAAGCCGACGCCGAGCAGCTTGCGCACCGTACTGCGGCCTCCGTCGCAGCCGACGAGGTAGCGCGAGCGCAGCCGCGTACCGTCGGCCAGTTCGACGCTCACCCCGCCTTCGTCCTGGCTCAGGCCGACCAGTTCGCAGCCGCGCCGGAGCTCGGCGCCGAGCTCGGTGGCGTGCTCGGTCAGCAGCCGCTCGGTGACCGCCTGCGGGATGGCCAGGACGTACGCCTGGGTGGTGTCCAGCCGTTCCGGCCACTCCTTGCCGATGCCGGCGAAGAAGCCGCCGACCGCGAACTTCCGGCCGAGCGGGAGGAACCGCTCCAGCAGCCCGCGCTGGTCCATCACCTCAAGACTGCGCGCGTGCAGGCCGCGCGCCCGGGCCGGCAGGGGCCGCACCGCCTCCTTCTCCAGCACGAGCACGTGCACGCCGTGCAACCGCAACTCGCCGGCCAGCATCAACCCGGTCGGTCCGGCACCGACCACGATCACGTCAATCATCACAAACCCCCAGGTATGCCCGCAGATCCCGGCTTCGGCCGGTCATTCTGCGGCACGACCGGGGCCTTGCCGCAAGCCCCCCGACGCGCTATACCTTGAGAGTGGCGAGGAGTGGCTGAACTCCTCGCCTTCGTTGTTCTCCGCTCGCTGTTCTCCGCTCGCTGTTCTCCGCTCGCTGTTCTCCGCTCGCTGTTCTCCGCTCGCTGTTCTCCGCTCGCTGTTCTCCGCTCGCTGCGCGTGCTCCGCTCAGCGCCCCGACAGCAGCTCCGCCACCACCCGTTGCGCCGGGTCGAGTGCCGACTCCCCGTCCTCCGCCGCCCACACGGCGTTCTGCAGCACCCGGGCGAGCGTCCAGGCGGCCGCCGCCTCGCGGTCCAGTCCCAGCGCCTCCACCAGGACGTCGAACCTCCACCGCAGCGCCCGGGCGACGTCCCCGGTGGCCAGCACGTCGGCCCAGCGGTTGCGCAGCGCCGGGAGGAGTTCGAAGCCGGGGTGCCCGACGAGCGGTTTGGGGTCGATGGCGAGCCAGGGGGCACGGCCGCCGCCCTCCGGCGGGGCGAGGACGTTGCCGTAGTGCAGGTCCCAGTGCAGAAGCCGGTCGCCGGGCTCGGCGCGGACCTCGCGCAGGGCCGCGGCGCAGTCGGCGAGCAGGCGCCGCTCGGCCGGGTCGGCGAGGGCGGCTGCGGCCGCCGGGGCCCGCGCGCGCAGACCGTCGACGAGGTCCGCCAGCCGGCGCAGGCCCGGGGCCCCGACATGAAGCTTCGTCAATTCGCCGAGCAGCTCGGCGAGTACACGCAGCGCCGCCCGGTCATCCGCGACGTCCAGCAGTGAACGCCCCGGGTCGAGGCGTTCCAGCAGCATCGAGCCGGAGGCCGGTTCGTGGTCGAGGAGGTGAACGGCGCCACGCCCGGCCCAGGCCCGGAGCGCGATGGGTTCGCCCGCCGTCTCCTCGTCCACCGGCTGGAGTTTGAGCGCCGCGGGCGTGCCGTCGGCGCGCCGCACGGGCAGCACCAGCGCGACGACGCCGTGCGCCGGTGGGCCGTCTGGGCGCAGCTCCCAACTGTCGATCAACTCTCCTGCCAGGGTGGGGAGTCGGGAAACCCAGGCGCGACCGTCCGGGCCGAAGGAATCCGCCAGGGACGCAGCGAGAGCGGGCGGGACGTCAACAGGCATCAGGTGGGCTCCTCTCCGACTCTCCAGCCTAGGACGGAGGGTCAAGGCCGGCCGCCGCCACGAAGCCGCCGAGGTTGTCGAGGTTGTCGAGGTTGTCGAGCATGATGTTGTGCCCGCAGTCCGGGACGGCCGCCAGCCGTACACCCGCCGCCCGGAGCCCGTCGGCGCCGCGCGGCTCGCCGCCCGCCTCCGGAGACAGGAAGGTGCGCGGGAGGTCAAGGCCGAGCAGCAGTTCGCGCATCGTCGGCACCGTCGCCCGGGCCCCCGTGCTCCGCCGCCGCCCGGCCTTCCTCGCCGAGCCGGCGAGCTTCTTCTACGACGGCGACCGCCCGGTCGGCGCCGAGGAGTTCGCCGATCCGTTCCGGCGTGGTCTGCTGCTGATCGCCCGCGCCACCAGCGAGGCCGAACTCGCCTGGCTGCACGCCACCCTGGCCGAACTGGAGGGCGCGCCGGCGCAACGACGGACTGACAAACTGACGGACTGACGGACTGACCGAAAATCTGCTCCGCGTCTTCACCTCCCCGCCCTGCCCGTGTTCCGATGACGCCCATGGGTAACGACACGCACGCCGGCAACGTACGACGCGAGGGGTACGACGGAACGGGCCCGGGCGCGATCACCCCGGACGGCTGCGCCGTCGAGCTCTGGTCCCGGCTCCCCGTCGGCGACGCCCCGGACGTGATCGAGGCCGCGGTGCCGGCCGGCGCCACCATCCTCGAACTGGGCTGCGGCGTCGGCCGGATGACGCACCCGCTGAGCGACCGCGGCTTCACCGTGACGGCGGTGGACGAGTCCGCCGAGATGCTGGCCAAGGTGCGCGAGGGCGTCCGCACCGTGCGCAGCCCGATCGAGCGGCTGGACCTCGGCGAGCGCTTCGACGTCGTCCTGCTCGCCTCCTTCCTGGTGCACGCGGGCGACGAGGCGCTCCGTCAGCGCCTGTTGGAGACCTGCCGCCGCCACGTCGCCGCGGACGGCTGCGTGCTGATGCAGCGCGAGGGCGAGGACTGGCACCTCAACGTGCCGCGCGAGGGCAGGATCGGCACCGACGGCGTGTCGCGCATCGTCTCCTCGACGCCGGTCGGGGACGGCGTGAACTCCGTCCACGCCGAGTACGAGTTCCCGGACGGCCGCTGGACGCACACCTTCCGGTCCCGGCCGCTCACCGCCGCCGCGTTCGAGCAGGCACTGGCGGACGCCGGTCTGACGGTCGAGAGCTACCTGACGGAGGACCGCGTCTGGGTCCGGGCCCGGCCCGCTCGCTGAGTCGCGGAAGGGCCGGCGGGTCACAGCAGGTCCGCGGGTCGCGGAAGGGCCGGCGGGCCACGGAAGGTCTGCGGGTCGCGGAAGAGCCGCGGGCAAAGCCGGGCCAAAGGGTGAACAAAGAATAGTCATCTTCACCCCGTACCATCGGCCGCGCGCCGGCCCGTGCGCGGCCCGAGGGCCGTGCGGGTCGCGGCATGTCCGCATGCCCGTACGCCCGTTCCGACCTGCGAGGACCGCCCATGTACGACGACCGACGGATACCCCGGCCGGGTGTCCGGTGATCGACTGGTTCCACGGGGCCGTTCTCGGCCTGATCCAGGGGCTCACCGAGTTCCTGCCCGTCTCCTCCAGCGCCCACCTACGGGTGTTCTCCGCCCTGCTGGGCTGGGACGACCCGGGCGCGGCCTTCACCGCCGTGACCCAGCTCGGCACCGAGACCGCGGTGCTGATCTACTTCCGCCGGGACATCGCCTCGATCGTGCGGACCTGGACGCTGTCGCTGTTCCGCCCGGCGCTGCGCTCGGACCTGGACGCCCGGATGGGCTGGTTCGTGATCATCGGCACGCTGCCGATCGGCATCCTCGGCAAGCTGTTCCAGGACACCATCGAGACCCACCTGCGCGATCTGCGGATCATCGGCACCACGCTGATCGTCTTCGGCCTGGTGCTGGCCTTCGCCGACCGCACCCGCGCGGTCCGGCACGCCCGGCCGATCACCGACCTGACCCTGCCGCACGCGGGCGTCTACGGCCTCGCCCAGGCGCTCGCCCTGATCCCCGGGGTGTCCCGCTCCGGCGGCACGATCAGCGCGGGCCTGCTGCTCGGCTACAGCCGGGAGGCGGCGGCCCGCTACTCCTTCCTGCTGGCGATCCCGGCGGTGCTCGCCTCGGGGGCGCTGGAGCTGTTCAAGATCGGCGAGGGCCCGGCGCCGGCCTGGGGGCCGACCATCCTGGCCACCGCGATCGCCTTCGCGGTCGGCTACGCGGCGATCGCCTGGTTCCTCAAGTACATCTCGCACCACAGCTTCCTGCCGTTCGTGGTCTACCGGGTGCTGCTCGGCGTCCTGATCATCGGACTGGTGGCCGGCGGTGTGCTGGCCCCGGACGCGGGCGTCACGAAGTAGAACCACGTTCCACCGGGACCCCCGGAACAGCAGCGGGCCGGGACACCCGAGGGGTGTCCCGGCCCACCGTTCGCCAGAAGCGGGGCGCCAGCCGCAGGTCTGCGGCTCTACCGCCCGAACTCCCGGGCGGCGGTCAGTCGGCCGCGGACGGCGGCGTGGACCTCGGCCTCCTCGGCCGGATCGGCGGCGAGCCGGCGCAGGCGCTCCAGCACACGCGCGTCGCCCGTGGTGGCGACATGGCGCGCGGCGAGCTCGCGCGTGGACTCCTCGCAGTCCCAGAGGCACTCGACGGCGGGGCCCTCGGGGAAGTGCACGTCGGTCACGGCGAGCGCCCGGGCGGCCCGGCCGCGCAGTTCGGAGGAGGCGGCCTCCCCGTAGATGTGGCGCAGCACGGGGACGGCGTCGGCGGCGGCCAGCCGCCCCGCACCGTCGACCAGCGACCCGAGCCCGGTACCGCTGACCCCGCGGACGGAGATCCAACGGCGCAGCCCGTCGACGACGAACGGCGCGTCGGCCAGCTCCCCGGCGTCGGCGAGCAGTTTGACGGCGGCCTCGCCGAGCGCGCTGTCGGCGCCCCCGGTGGCCGGGTCGGCCCAGCGGCGCGCCTGCGCCAGGACCTCGGGGCCGCGCATCCGGCCGAGCAGTTCCAGGGCGGCGCGCACGATCCGGTCGTCGACGTCGACGGCGGCGGCCTCGATCAGCTCGACGGCGGCCGGGTCGCGCTGGTCGACCAGGTAGCGCAGCGCCGCCCGGCGGGCACCGGGCAGGCCGCCGCGGGCGGCCTCCAGCACGGCGGAGCGGTCCTCGGGCCGGACCACGGCGGTCAGGCAGCGGGCGGCCGCGGCGGCCCGGCGGTCCACGGCGTCGGGGGCGGCCGGATCGGCGGCGTCGGGCGCGGGCTCGGGCCGGCTGTCGGTGCGGCCGAGGAAGGCGCCGGCCCCGAGGTCGCCCAGGCTCCCCTGGTCGGCCCAGGCCAGGACGTCGGCGGTGGACCAGCCCGGGGTGACGCCGCCGCGGTTGAGCTGGCGCTGCCAGAGGTCGAAGGGTGACTGCTCGCTGGCCGCCGCCACTCTCGGGTGGTAGGCCGCCCACAGCCGCCAGGGCCGGGGCTCGTAGGCGTTGCGGATGAACTCGCGCAGTTCGGCGTCGCCCTCGGGGCCCGGCGCGAAGCGGTCCAGGACGGCGGTGCCGAGCAGCAGCAGGCCGCGGTCGTCGTCGCGCAGCGCGAGCTCGTCGAGGGCCCAGGCCCAGTTGGCGCCGGTGGCGGTGTACTCGCGCAGCATCAGCAGCGCGTCGCGCCGGCCGTACGCGGCGAGGTGGCCCAGCACGGAGAGGGCGAGGCCGGTGCGGCTCTCGTCGTCGCTGACGAGGTCCTCGGCGGAGTGGAGGTGGTCCTCGATGCCGTCGAGGGGGGCCTCCAGCTCCATGTAGAGGCGGGCGTAGTAGAGGGAGCGACTCTCGACCTGCCAGTCGGCTCGCGGATCCCTGGTGACGCACTCCTCCAGCGCGGCGATGGCCTCGGTACGGTCGGCGGCCAGCGCGTGGAGCTGCCCGTCACCGCGGCCTCGCTGCAGGAGGCCGAGGAGGCTGGCACTGGGTGCTATCACTGGCTCGAACATGAGGTCAGCATCCGTTGCGGCGGTCGTAGTGGCAACGGGATTTCCGTCGCCGGGGTCTCTGGTCGGTACTGCGGTGGGCGCCCGGGCGCCGGAATCACCGAAGGTTACCGCCTCGCGCCACCTTCCGCACACAGGGCGACGAAGGCTGCTGCCACAGTGGCATATGCCAGGGGAATTTTGCCTGCGTTATGTCCAAATCGCCCGCAGGGGCGAAGGCGCTGTGCCACAGTCGTCTCACCACCGACGGCCCGCACGCGGCGGGCCACCCCCGAGCGATGGACCCGCCATGAAGATGCCCTCAGGCGCCGCCCGCCCGCCGGACACCGCCACGGTGGACGGCGCCCCGGCGGGCGCGGACGACGGCGCGCGCGGCGAGCCGTGCGGCGACGCCGACAGCGGAACGGACGGCACGGCGCAGGAGCCGTCCAAGAACCCCGACCTCGGCGACGGACCCGGCCCCGACGACCGCCACGACGACGGCCACAACCATGACCACCTCATCGGCTCAGCCGAATGGGACCTCCTCACCGACCGCGTCCACTGGAACGCGGACACCTACCAGCTGCTCGGCTGCGACCCGGGCAACGGCCCGCTCAGCCTCGACCGGCTACCCGACCGCCTCCCCGAGGCCGACCGGCCCGTGCTGCGCCGGATGATGACCGACGCCCTGGTCCACGGCCGCACCTCCGCCGGCACCCTGCGGATCCGCCGCAACGGCGCCCCGCACGCCAGCGTCGAGTGCGCGGGCGAGCCCGTCCTCGGCGCGGACGGCACCGTCACCGCGCTGCGCATGCTGCTGCGGCCGGCACCCCCGAACTGACCGGGGCCCGCCGGGGCCTCAGAACCTCCGGGCCTCGGGACCCCCAAGGCTCAGGACACCCAAGGCTCAGGCCTCCAGGCCTCAGGACCGCTTCGGCCGCTTCTTCGCGTCCGCCGACCGCAACTCCCGCCCCAGCTCGGCCCGCAGCTCGTCCACCACCGGCAGCCCCCGGTAGCGCGCGGTCAGCCGGTACATCTCGCGCAGCCGGTCCCAGGTCCGGTGCGAGGAGTTCTGGCCGATCAGGTTCATCACCATCTTGGCCTGGAACTCCGCCGCGTCCGGCTCGCCGGTCAGCCAGTGCACCGAGGCCAGGGTGATCCGGTCGAACAGCGCCGAGCGCAGCTGCCCGGTGCCCTCCCGCAGGGCGATCACCCGCTCCGCGTGCCGCTGCGCCTGCGGTGCCGCCGAGGGGTCGTGCTCCGCCAGCGTGCGCAGCACCAGCGCCTGCATGCCGCGCAGCTCGGCCTCGTCGAACACCTGCATCCAGGACGGCGGCGGCTCCGGCGCCCCCTCGGCGAACAGGTCCTCGGCCTCGCCGAGCAGCCGCCAGGTGTCCTGGGAGTGCCCGATCGAGGCGTGCGCCCAGGCCTCGACGGTGTTCAGCATCGCGCGCGTTCTCGGCAGCACCCGGCCGCCGGCCGCCTTGGCCGCCGACATCAGGTCGATCGCGTCGTCGGCCCGGCCCAGGTGGACCATCTGCCGCGCGGCCCGGGAGATCGCCTCGCCGGCCCGCGGCCGGTCGCCGGCCTCCTTGGCCGACTCCGCCGCGATCATGAAGTACCGCTGGGCGGTGGGCTCCAGGCCCACGTCGTGCGACATCCAACCCGCCAGCACCGCCAGGTTGGCCGCGACCAGCCACAGGCGCTGCTCCACCGCGGGGGCGTGCCGGTGCGTCAGCAGGCCACCCACCTCGTTGAGCTGACCGACCACCGCCTTGCGCTGAAGCCCGCCGCCGCGCGCCGCGTCCCAGGCGCGGAACACCTGCACCGAGCGCTCCAGCGACTCCACCTCGTCGAGCCCGACCGGGCCCGCGTCGTACACGTCCACCACGGGGCGCGCCCCGCCCTGGGTGATCACCTGGCGCGGCCCGGGGACGGAGGCCGCGTACGCGACCGCGTCCCCCCCGAGCCAGCCCTTCAACGAATCGGCGATGACCGCTCCGGCCGTGAGCGCGGCACCCGCGCCCACCAATCCACGTCGGTTCAGCATGAGGTCCATTCCCGTGAACTCGGTGAGGACCGCGGCCGTTCGATCCGGCGACCATGGCACTGCTGCGGACTGCGCCGCTCCGGACCTGGTGGGCCGGTGTCGTTCCAGACCGAGGTCCTCAGTGGTGACGACACGGCCGAGCCGCTCCGTGAACACGGCCGCCAGCACCCTCGGCACCGGATCGCGGGGGATCTCTCCCTGCTCGATCCAGCGCCGTACCCTCGACGTGTCGGTGGACAGCTGCTGCTGCCCCAGCGCGGCACCCCGACGGTTGACCAGCCGCGCGAGCTCGCCCTTCGACCAACCGGTCAGGACGAACAAGTCAGCGAGTCGGGTGTTGGGTTCCCTGCTCAACGAAGCCCCCAGGTTCCTCGGCTGATTCGAGGCTAGAGGCTCCGGCAAGTGCCAGGCGAGCATTCGCCACCGTTCGCCAGGGCCCGCCAGACTACTAAGCCAGTGCACGGCGGGTGTGTTGTAGGGGTGCGCCACCTCGACCCCGGGTCGGGCGGCGTCCCACCAGCCTCGGGGCAGTCCCCCGACCGTGGCACGGGACGCTCCCGGTCCTCACCCGAGGGGGCGGCGCGGCCGGGTGGCGCGGGGGCGCCGGGCACGGCCACGGCAGTCCGGCCGACCGTACTCCCCAGGGTGCGGACGGCCGGAGCACCGCCGTCGTCTGGGTCTCCTGACCCCGCGTCCGTGCCCGGCGCCCGCGTACCACCCACCGCACCGAGCCAGGGTCGCCGTCACGCCAGGAAGCACGCGGCACCGGCCCTCCCCGCACCGCGGGGCGCACCCGCCGACGGACAGAAAGGGACCACCCTCACCCCATGTACTCCTCAGCGACGACCCCCTCGCCGACCGCGACCCGCACCGCGCTGCGCCCCCCCACCGCAGCCGCCGGGCGCCCCGGGCCGAAACAGGTGCCCCCGTCGAGCCGCCCGGTGGCTCCGCACGGCACCGACGGCCGGTCCACGGACGCCCGGGTCCCGTCCGGTCGTACGGCGCTGGGGCTCCGCGGCCCCGAAGCGGCCCCGGCCGTCGGCGGCCGGCTCCCGCTGGCCCGCCAGGCCGACGGCCGGGTGCTGCGCCAGCCGCACCGCCCCGGCCAGGTCGGCGGCCCCGAGCGGATCGACCCGTCGGCGCTGCAGACCCCGGCGGTGCGGGCCGCGCTGGCGAGCGTCGCGCGGATATGTCCCGCGTTCACCCCGCGCCAGGTGCTGCGCGAGGGCAGCCGCCACATCCTGGTGGCGGGCACCATCGGGCGGGCCCCGGTGGTCGCCAAGTGCCTGGCGCCGCAGGCGGTGCGGAGTGGGTACTTCGAGCAGTTGGTGGCCGACTTCCACCACGAGGTCGCGGTCTACCGGGCGTTCGTCCGGCACCGCCCGCCGGTGCGGCTGCCCCGGCTGGTCGCCGCCGACCACGACCGCTGCGTGCTCGTCATGGAGCGCGTTCCCGGGCGCCCGGCCGCGCGGGAGCGCCACCCGGTCAACGCGCCCACCCCGGGCGAGGTGCGGGCGCTGCTGACCGCCGTCCGGACGCTCAACCTGTGGCGGCCGCCGACCGACGTGTTCCAGCCACGCATGGACTACCCGATGGAGATCGCCCGCTACCACTCGGTGGGCCAGCTCACCGACCGGGACGCCGGCGACCTGCGCGGCCTGCTGCACGGCCTCGGCCACACCCCGCTCCAGCTCTGCCACGGCGACGCCCTGCTCAGCAACATGCTGCTGGCGCCGTCCGGCCCGGTGCTGGTCGACTGGGAACAGGCCGGCTGGTACCTGCCCGGCTACGACCTGGCGGTGCTGTGGAGCGTGCTGTCCGGCGACACCGCGGCGCGCCGCCAGATCAGCCAACTCGCCCAGAGCGGCGGCACGCTGGCCCGGGACGCGTTCCTGGTCAACCTGGTGCTGGTGCTGATGCGGGAGATCCGGCTGTACGACGTGCCGGGCGCCGGCGAGGAGCAGCGGATCATGATCCGCCGGCTCTACGACGACGCCGCGCTCGCCCGCCGGGCCGTCCGGGCCGCGGTCGGCACCCGCTGAGGCTCCGGGCCCCGAGCCCCCGGGGCCCGGAATCCGCTACGGCCGGCCGCCGCGCTCCAGGGCGGCCCGGCCGGCGGCCTCCAGGACAGCCTCGTCCGGGGCGAGGTGCACCCGGCTGCTCAGCACGTCCCGCAGGTAGCGCTCCAGCGGGTGACGTCGGCTCAGGCCGGGGTTGCCGGTGAGCGACACGGCCTGCTGGACCGCCGCCGTCGCGGCCCGGGTGGCCAGCAGGTGGGCCGGGCCGGTCCGGGCGACCGCGTCCGGCTCTCCCCGGTCCACCCGGGGGGCCAGCCCCTCGACCAGTTCCTCGGCGCCGATCAGCTGGGCCTCGATCTCGCCGAGGGCGCAGCGGTAGCGGGGCAGGGTGCCGAGCGGCTCGGTCAGATTGGCCGGAGTTCGCTGGTTGAGGAAGCGGATCAGCCAGGACTGGGCGGCACGGGCGACCCCGATCGCCACCGCGGAGAGCGCCAGATCGTGCCAGGCGAGGGCGAGTTCGGCGGCCCCGGCCGCGTCCGCCGCGCCCCTGGGAGCGGTGAGGCCGAGCGCGAGCTCGGCCGGCACCCGGACCCGCTCCAGCACCACGTCGTGGCTGGCGCTGGCCCGCAGGCCGAGCTGGTCCCAGGTCGGGTCGATCTCCAGGCCCTCGCTCTCACCGCGCACCAGGAACGTCCCGACCCTCGGCTCCGGCTCGTCGGTCCGCGCGGTCACCGCCATCCAGGCCAGCGCCTCGGCGCCGGTGCAGTACGTCTTCCGGCCGGTCAGCAGCCAGCCCTCGCCGTCCCGTCGGGCCACCGTGTCCGGCAGCGCTCCGGGCCGGCCGCCGGGCTCCGCGCGCAGCGTGTTGACCAGGGCGGGCCCGCGCCGGGACTCGGTGAGCAGCCGCCGGTAGCCCGCCGTCGGCCAGGCCGCGCGGCGGGCCTGCGCGGCGTGCTGGAGCAGCGTGAAGGCGGTGACCACGGCCACCGAGGCGTCCCCGCGGCCGAGTTGGGCCAGCACCCGGACGGTGTCGGCGAGCGTGCCGCCCGGTCCGCCGTACCGCTGGGAGACGGTCAGGGTGAGCAGTCCGGCCTCGTGCACCGCCTCGATGCCCTGGTACGGGAAGGTGGCGTCGCGGTCGTGCTCCTCGGCGCGGGCGGAGAGCAGGTCGACCACCCGGGGCAGTCCGGCGAGGGCGGCGGCGACGGCCGAGCGGTCGGGCACGGGATCGGGCGCGGGATCGGGATGGCCGGAATCCGACGCTCCCGGGGCAGTCCCGGGCGCGGCGGCGGGAGCGGGGTCGGACGGGCGGTCCGCGGGCGAACGGTCAGCGGCGATGGTCGTCATGGTGCTGGGGCCTCCGGGCGGCAGCGTGGGCTCGGCAGATGCGGGCGGCACGCCGGACGGGCGCGCGGTACCGACGTGGCGGCCTCGGAGGTCAGTTCACGGCCCGCCCCCGAATTCGGCGCCGGCCACGAACGGCCGGCCGCCCGCCGCCTCGGGGACGAATTCCCCTCAGCGGCCCGGACACACCGCGCTGGCGGTGCGCCGCAGGTCCAGATAGCTGCGGCGGGTCAGCAGCGGGAGACGACACGACATGTTCGCGACTGTACGAACCTGTGATCGAAACCGTCAAGCGGCGTCCGAGCCCCGGTCGGGCGCCGGTCAGCCCTGCTGGAACATGTCGGCCGGGAGCGGCTTCAACAGCTGATACAGGTCGTCCGAAATCGGTCGGTCCCAGGACGCGATGGTGACCTGGACTCCGTCGCTGCGCCCGAACTGGGCGCAGAACACCCGCTCCTCGCTGACCTTGACCTTCTTCACGATCAGCAGGTCGTCCCCGAGCATCACCGGGAAGTCCTCGGCCGAGACGAAGTCGACCGGCTCGTCGTTCTCCAGCGCCGCGAGCAACTGCCGCACCTCGAAGGGCACGCTGTCGCCGGTCTCCCGGGCGGGCGAGCCCTCGGGGAGGTTGCCGATGAACATCGCCGGGCCTCTGCCGCCGAACAGGTCGTAGCGCAGGAAAATCCCCTGGCAGGAGCCGTCCGGGCCGGTCATCATGGCCGCACCGAAGTCGCCGGGCCAGTCACCCGGGTCCATCGCGAGCACGTCGAAGTCCGGGCCGGCGGGCTGTCCGGAGCGACGGCGGAGAAAAGACATGGGAACATCGTACGTGCCCGGCACACCACGCTCGCGAGGTGGGTGGGGCACCGTCGGGAGATCGACGCTCAGAGACCAATGTTGACTCTGAGCAACCGTCCGGGCTACGTTCGGTTCAGCACGACAGCCGTTCTGGGTTTCACCCTCCGGGGGGACGGCATGTCGCAACGCGGCCCTACACGCGTTTCCCTCACTGTGCACATTGTCGTGCCGAACTGCCGAGCACCCAGCTTCGTCGTCGCACACAGCACAGCGGACAAGCCAACAGTTCCAACACCACAAGCCAGATCCGCGGGGCCCCGGCCCGTCGCTCCCGTGGATCTTGCTCGGGACGCCGCCGCGTGGGGGCGTGCGGGTCCCGAGCAAACGGTGTCGTCGCCGAGTCGCTCTCGACTTCGACGCCAGCCTCCCGGCGACTGCCGGCCCTTCGTGGGCCGGGACCGGCCGACGCACCCCCGGTGCGCAGGGGATGACTGGGAGGATGGCCTGGCAACACTGCCGGGTCGCACAGCAGGCGCCGTGTCTGGCCGCGTGGGGGCGGTGGGCACGGCGTCTGCCTGTGCTCATACTCTGAGCTGCGTTTGTCTAACAGTCAACAGAAATTCTGACGGGGCACCTTCAATAGATCATCAGTTGTGATGTTCGGGGCCGGAATCGACCGCGGAGCGGGCCCCGTTCCGACGGGGCCCGCTCCGCGGGTCGTGCGACGGCGCCTCGCGGCTCAGGTGAGGTCGAACTCGCCGTCCCGGGCACCGAGCACGAAGGCCCGCCACTCCCCCGGCGTGAACACCAGGACCGGGCCGTCCTCCTGACGGCCGTCCCGCATCCCGATGTACCCGTCCACGAACGCGATCTGGACATCCCCGACGCCCTGGCTGCTGCACAGCCACTTCGCCCCGCTGAAGTCCACCTTCGGCTTCCCGCTCGGCGCCAGCTGCGGCTCCGCGCCGCCCGCCTCCACGTCGATCCCGCTGTTGACTGCCACTACCCGGTCTCCTCCCGACGGCGTTCCAGGCCAGCCTAGCCACACCCGCCCGCCCCGGTCAGCGGGTTGACGAGGACTCCACCGGCCGGGCCCGGGCGCCGCCGGAGGCCTGCTCAACGCGTGTCCCGCCCGGCGGGGGCCGCCGGGAGCTGCCAGAGTGCTTGGCAGCGCGGGGAACCACCCCCCGCCGACCGTGCGCGGGCCCTCGACGGCCCGCCCCGGCCGTGCACCGGGCTCGTGCCCGATGCGCGCCGGACGCGGCCCGCACCGCCTCGCCACCACCGCCCACCACCGCCCAGAGGGAGCAGCCGATGAGCCGCCGGGACGGCACCCGCGCCGATGTCATCCCCATCTCCGACGCCCCCTCGGCCCACCCCCCGGCGCCCCGCACGCCGCCCGCGTCCGCCACGCTGCCCCGGCCCGCCTCCGGCCGGCCCCCCGCGCACGGCCGGGTCGGGATCGTCCTGGTGTCGCACAGCCAGGAACTGGCCACCGCGGTACGCGCCCTCGCGCTCGCACTGACCGGATCCGACTCCCCCGCCCCGATCGCCGCGACCGGCGGGGACCAGGGCGGTCCCGGCATCAGTGCGGTCCTGGTGGCCGCCGCCACCCGCCGGGTCGACCAGGGCCACGGGGTCGTGGTGCTCGCCGACCTGGGCAGCGCCGTCACCACCGTGCGCGCCCTGCTGTCCGACGCCGACGAGCACGGACTCCCGTTCCCGGTCCGCTTCGCGAACGCGCCGTTCGTCGAGGGCGCGGTGTCCGCCACCGCCACCGCCACCGCGGGCGGCGACCTCGCCGCCGTCCTGGACGCCGCGGAGGAGGCCTACCGGCAGCGCAAGGGCTGAGCGGCCTCGCGGATTCCCCCCACCCGGGGTGACCGGACGGCTACCATCGGCGAAGTGCCCGGGCCTCCGGGCCTCCGGGGAGGGGAGGCGAGGATGCGGACCGTCCGCCGCGCGCCGGTCAGGGGCGTTCCTTGCCCTCCCACACGAAGACCGTCGGCCCCTCGCACTCCAGCGCGTGGCGCAGCCGCTCGTGCTCGACCTCGATCATCGGCGGCAGCCCGTCCAGCGGGTACCAGCCGACCTCCAGCGACTCGTCGTCGTTCACCCTCGCCTCGCCGCCGGCCACCCGGCACCGGAAGGTCAGCACCAGGTACTGCGTCACATCGCCGTTCGGGTACGTGACCTGCGGCGAGACGGTGACGGAGGCGAGCAGCTCGGGCACGGCCACCACCCCGGTCTCCTCCAGACACTCGCGCACCACGCCGTCGGCGGGCTGCTCACCGGGGTCGAGGATGCCGCCGACCAGCGCCCACCTCCCGTCGTCGGCCCGTCGGGCCAGCAGCACCCGGTCACGGTCGTCCAGCACGACGGCGACGACGGCGGTCAGCCAGAGCGGACGGGTGCCCACCAGGGCGCGGAGATCAACGAGGAACGCGGGAATGGCCATGCGCCGCAGCCTAGCGAGGCGCAGGCCCGGGCCGCCGCCGACGACGCGCGACGCTCCGGCTCAGCGGGTGAGGCCCCGCTCCTCACCGTGCCCGGCCCGGCCCACCGCGCCCGGGCCCGGCTCAGCGGGCGAGGCCGCCCTCCGGGCGCAGCAGGGCCAGCACGGTCAGGCCAAGGATCCGCAGGTCGAGGCGGAGCGAACGGTGTTCCACGTACCAGAGGTCGAGTTCGGTCCAGTCCGGCCGGGCGGGCGGGCGGCGGGCCTGGAGCTGGGCCCAGCCGGTCAGTCCGGGCCGGACGTCGAGCCGACCGCGCTCGCGGCGGGAGTAACGGACCACCTGGTCGGGGCGGACGGGCCGGGGGCCGATCACCCCCATCTCGCCGCGGGCGACGTTCCACAGCCGGGGCAGCTCGTCCAGGCCGGTCCGGCGGAGCAGGACGCCGAGCCGCCCGCCCCGACTGGTCCGGAAGCGGAGGATCTGGAACTCCCGGCCGTGCCGTCCGGCCCGGGTCAGCCGCAGGAGCACCGGGCCGCGCGCCGAGCAGCGGAGCAGGGCGGCGATCACCAGGGCCAGCGGGAGCGCGACGATCCCGGCCAGGGCGGCGAGGGCGAGGTCCCCGCCGCGCCTCATCCGGCGGACACGGTGGTACGCGGTGCGCCGTCCGGCTTCCTGCCGGGCTCTCCGCCCGATCCTCGTTCTCTGCCCGGTTCTCCGCCCGGATCGGACGTGGCGCTGCCGCCCATCTCTTCCCCTCCACGGCACCGTCGAGCCGCAAGAACGCATTCACAGTAGAGGCGCCCTGGAGCCGCTGCCCGGGAATGGTGAAAGAAGAGGGCAGAAGAATGTCCGACAGGCCGAAATTCGGTCGATCTGACCAATATCGCTCGATCTGCCGTTCGGAATGCCGAGGACAATCGAAGTACGGCTGTCCGTCGAAGGCCGGCCAGGCGCCGAGGCGGTTAGAGCGCGGCGCCCCGGCGGTAGCGCAGCAGCCCGAACGCGATCCGGCCGAGCAGCAGCACCCCCGCGGCCAGACAGCCCGCCACCGCCATCGCCCAGGCCGGACCGTCACTGTCCGGAACGATCACCGCCACCACGATGCCCAGCGCCAGGCAGGCCAAGCCCACCACCGCCAGCGGAAGCTGGTGGGTGACCAGGGCGCCACCACTCCACGCACGGGCCATCCGGGTCGCGCCGTGCAGGTGGAAGGGATCACGGTCCGCATCTGCCATGAGCCCAAGGTACCCCCGGCGAACGCCGGAGGCAGCCCGCAGGGAGTGAACGTTCGACCACCCGGTGCGACCGGTCCGCCGACCTCGCCGTGGGCCCCCGCGACCCGGCCCCGGTCGTGCATTCCGGCTCCACAATCAGTCCACATCAGTCCACATCAGTCCACGAAAAATCCTCGTCCCCCCGGTACAACCATCCGCTCCGTGCAGCGGTCTCAATGGCATTGAGCGATCCAGGAGCCGTTCGCGGGAAGGGTGCGAGCCCCCACCGCGGACCGGAATACCCAGGAGGCGGAGCCGCCGCCCCCTGGAGTCGGAGGCCGGGCTCCGTCCTCCGACGGTACCGCCACGCCGCTCGGCGACCGAGGGGGAACCGTGCCGCAGTCCCAGTCCACCACGTCGATGTCCATGGCCCCCACCAGGCCCGCCCCGTTCGTGCGGCCGCTGCCGACGACCACCCGCCGCCGCCCGACCGCCGACCGGGGCCGGGCGGACGCACGGGGCGAATGGCTGCGGTTCGCCCCCGTCCAACCCCTGTTCCGCGCCCGCGCCGCACAACGCCTCGCCGTCCTCGCCTACCACGGCGTCACCGACCACCGGTCCTTCGGCGCCCAGCTCGACCGGCTCCGAAGACTCGCCACCCCGGTCTCGCTCACCGCCGTCCTCCAAGCCGTCACCGAACAGCGGCCACTGCCGCCCCGCAGCGTCCTGGTCACCTTCGACGACGCCGACCGCAGCGTCCTCACCCACGCCCTGCCCGCCCTCGACGCCCGCGACATCCCCGCCACCGCCTTCGTCATCTCCGAACTCATCGGCACCGAACGCCCCTTCTGGTGGCACGAGGCCGACTTCCTCGCCCGGCACGGCGGCCGCGCCCGCTCGCTCGACTGCGGGCACCCCTCCCAGCTGCTCCCCCGGCTCAAGGCCATGCCCGACCCCGACCGGCGGCGCAGCCTGCACGAACTACGGGTCAGCGCCGACCGCCGACCGCCCCGCCAAGAGCAGCTCACCCCCGCCGACCTGCTCGCCCTGCGCGACGGCGGCGTCGCCATCGGCAACCACACCCAGGGGCACCCCTGCCTCGGCCGCTGCGACGACGCCACCGTCCGCGCCGAGATCACCGGCGCCCACGACGCCCTCACCCGCTGGCTCGGCGAACCCCCCATCGCCTTCGCCTACCCCGACGGCGGGCACGACCCGCGCGCCGAAACCGTCCTGCAGGAGCTCGGCTACCGCCTCGGCTTCCTCTCCGACCACCGGCTCGGCCCCCGCATCCCCTCCCACCCGCTCCAGATCAGCCGCCTCCAGGTCGACTCCACCACCAGCACCCGCCGCTTCGACACCATCCTCTCCGGCCTCGAACCCGCCTACCGCCGCTGGCGCCGCCAAGCCGTCGCCTGATCCGGCGGGGTCCCGCCAGGGTCAGGGCCCGGGCCGGAGCCTGACGGGAGCCTGGCGGGGCCAAAATGAGCCCGCCGCAGCGACCTCGCGCGGGAAGTCCGGCCAGCCGACTTCCCGCGCCGGGGGCAGGCTCCCACCATCCATCGACCCGGACGCTCCCGCGCCCCGCCGGAAGGCTGGGCGCGGCGACCACGGGGCGAAACTTGGCCCTGCCGCCCGCCTCGCCGCCACCCACCACGGCACCCCCGCGCCCGCTGCTCCGGCCGGCCTCCGAGCCGAAGGGCAAGGGCTCGCCCCTGGTGCGCCGCGCAGGAAGTCGGGCCGGCCGACTTCCGCGGATCAGCCGCCCCGGAGCACACGGCCTCAGCGGAAGGCCAGGGCCATCGCCATGGGGCAAAACTTGGCCCGACACCCACCCCACAGCCACCCACCCCGGCAACCCCGCGCCCCCTCCCCTCCGACCGGCCCGAAGAAGGTCAGGGGCAAAGATTTGCCCCTCGGCTCGCGGCACGGAAAGTCGAGCGGGCCGACTTCCTGGTACCGCTTCCTGGCGCCTCGTCGGCCGCCACCCCGGGTGAGGCTCGGTGACGGCCCCACCGACTCGCAGCTCCGCCCGGCCTCCGGGGACGCAGGAAGTCGGGTCGGCCGACTTCCCGCGCCGGGAGCCGCCGCCCCTCGGCGACGCGGGTCGTGCCGCCGACCTTCCGTTCCGACCGGACATCGAGGCCAAGGACGAGGCCTGCCCCCCGCCACGGGAAGTCGGCCCGCTCGACTTCCCGTGCCGGGGAAGGCGTCTCACCATCGCCCGCCCCGGATGGATGTGTTCAGCGACGGCGGCCGTCTGCTGGGGATGAGGGGCGGGCAGGCGGGGGCAAAACTTAGCCCGGCGGCGGAGGGGGCGGGTCCAGGGGTGTGGTCGGCGGCGGCGAGGAGGCGGATGGGGAGTTCCTTGTCCGCCTGTCCGCTGGTCAGGCGGAGCCAGCAGCTGCGGGCCTGGAGGGTCCGGACGTGCAGGGTGACGGCCTGCCGGCGGAGGTGGTCGAGAAAGGCCCGGCGAGCAGGCCGTCGACCACCGCGCGGTGCTCCGAGAGGGCGGTGGAGGTCACGCCGGGAGCGTGCTGCGCATCAGGGCGGCGAGGGCGCGTCCCTGGGGGTAGAGGAGTGCGGCCGGGGGGAGGGCGGCGGGGGCGCCGGCGTGGAGCACGGTGATGGTGCCGGCGCCGGCGCCGGTGCGGGTGGGATCGGTGGCGCGGCGCAGGGCCTGGGCGGCGACGGCGTCGGCGGAGCCGTGCAGGGTGAGCCCCGGGGCCGCGGTGGGGGCGACGGCGGCGCGGATGCGGTCGGCGACGAGTTCGTAGTGCGTGCAGCCGAGGACGATCGCGGCGGTGCCGGCCGGGGTGCGGGCGGCGGCGTCGGCGATGGCGTCGATGATGCCGGCGTCGTCGCCGTGTTCGACGGCGTCGGCGAGGCCGGGGCAGGCGACCTCGGTCACGTCCGCGGTGCCGCCGAAGTCGCGGATCAGGCCGCGCTGGTAGGCGCTGCCGGTGGTGGCCGGGGTGGCCCAGATGGCGACGGGGCCGCCGAGGGCGGCGGCGGGTTTGATCGCCGGGACGGTGCCGACGACGGGCAGCCCGGGTTCGAGTTCGGCCCGGAGGGTGGCGAGCGCGTGGACGGAGGCGGTGTTGCAGGCGATGACCAGTGCGTCCGGTTCGAGCGCCGCGGCGGCGAGTGAGCAGCCGCGGGCGAGGTCGGTGACCTCTTCGGGGGTGCGCGGCCCCCAGGGCATCGAGGCCGGGTCGGAGGAGAGCACCAGATCGACGTCCGGGCGCAGCTTCCGAAGGGCGACGGCGGCGGCCAGCAGGCCGATTCCGGAGTCCATCAGTGCGATCTTCACGGGGCAAGACTTTAGTCGATCCGCCCGATCCGGCCGGTTCTGCGGCAGACTGCGGGAGTGACCGTCCTGCTGTGGATCGCCGCGTTCTCCCTGCTGGTCTGGATCTGGTTGGCGTGCTGCCACGGGCTGTTCTGGCGCACCGATGTGCGGCTGCCGCCACGCCGTCCGCCGGTGCGCTGGCCGCAGGCGGCGGTGGTGGTGCCGGCCCGGGACGAGGCGCAGGTGCTGCCGGTGAGCCTGCCGACGCTGCTGGCGCAGAAGTACCCGGGGCGGGCGCGGGTGATCCTGGTGGACGACCACAGTTCGGACGGCACGGGCGCGGTGGCGGCGGAGCTGCGGACGATGGACGGGCTGGAACTGACCGTCACGACTCCTCCCCCGCTGCCGCCGGGGTGGACGGGCAAGTTGTGGGCGCTGCGGCACGGGGTGGAGCTGGCCGGTCCGGACGTCGAGTATCTGCTGCTGACGGACGCGGACATCGCGCACGGGCCGGACTCGCTGGCGGAGCTGGTGGCGGCGGCGGAGGGCAACGGGCTGGACCTGGTGTCGCAGATGGCCCGGCTGCGGGTGGAGACCGGCTGGGAGCGGCTGATCGTGCCGGCCTTCGTCTACTTCTTCGCGCAGCTGTACCCGTTCCGCCGGAGCAACCGGCCCGGTGGGCGGACGGCGGCCGCGGCGGGCGGCTGTTCGCTGGTGCGGCGGGAGGCGCTGGAGCGGGCCGGCGGGGTGGCCGCGATCCGGGACGCGGTGATCGACGACGTCTCGTTGGCCCGGGCGGTGAAGTCCTCGGGCGGGCGGACCTGGCTGGGGCTGGCCGGGGCGGTGGACAGCGTCCGGCCGTACCCGAGGCTGGAGCAGTTGTGGCGGATGGTGTCGCGCAGCGCCTACGCCCAGTTGCGGCATTCGCCGCTGCTGCTGCTCGGGACGGTGCTGGGGCTGGGGCTGGTGTACCTGGTGCCTCCGGTGGCGACGGTGGCCGGGCTGGTCGCGGGGACGCCGGCAGTGGCGGCGGCGGGCGGGGCGGCCTGGGCGCTGATGGCGGGCACCTACCTGCCGATGGTGCGGTACTACCGGCAGCCGGCGCCGGCCGTGCTGCTGCTGCCCTTCACGGCGGGGCTGTACCTGCTGATGACGGTGGACTCGGCGGTGCAGCACTGGCGGGGCCGGGGCGCGGCGTGGAAGGGCCGGACGTACTCACGGGCCTGAGCGTGCCGGGGCCCGAATTCGCGGGCGCGGCAGTCCGGTCGGCTCCATACTGCTCGGATGGACCGTCAGAGGATCTCCCGTCTCGCCCATGCCCACCACCCGATCGCGGCGCCGCTGACGGACGAGTCGGTGGCCCTGCTGCTGGAGCGCGCGACCGCCGGGGCGGCGGACGGCCGGGCGCTGGACCTCGGCTGCGGCGAGGGGGCGTGGCTGGTCCGGGCGCTGGCGGCGCGTCCGCGCTGGCGGGCGGTGGGGGTGGATCTGGACGCGGCGGCGCTGACCCGGGCCAGGGAGGCGGCGACCGCGCTCGGCGTGGTGCGCCGGATCGGCCTGCACCACGTGGACGCACGGCAGTTCAGCTCGGTCGAGCCCTTCGACCTGGTGCTGTGCGTGGGTGCCACCCACGCCTTCGGCGGGCTGCTGCCGACGCTGGCGGCGGCCCGCGAGCACCTGGCCCCGGGCGGGCGGGTGCTGGTCGGCGAGGGCTTCTGGGAGCGGGAGCCGTCCCGGGCGGCCCTGGACGGGCTGGGCGGCGCGGCCCGGGACGACTACGCGGACCTGGCGACCACCACGGACCGGGTGCTGGCGGACGGCTGGACGCCGGTGTCCGGGTACGTGAGCAGCCGACAGGAGTGGGACGACTACGAGTTCGCCTGGACGGGTGCACTGGCCGAGTGGGCGCTGGAGCACCCGGACGACCCCGACGCGGCGGCCGCCCGGGAGGCCGCGGACCGGCACCGGCGGGAGTGGCTGCACGGCTACCGAGGGGAGTTCGGCTTCGTGACGTACCTGCTGCGCCGGGACTGAACGGCCCTCCGGGGCGGGGGCCGCCGGAGGGCCGTTCACCGGCCCGGGCCGGCGGCGGGCTCAGTGCCCGCGCAACTGCTCCTGCTGGACCAGGTAGTCGAGCACCTCGGGCATCGCCTCGACGCCGCCGGCCTTGCTCGGCGAGGTCCGGTACTCGCCCTGGACGACCACCGTCGGCAGCTCGTTGACGCCGTAGCGGACGAACTCGGCGGCGGCCTCGTCGACCGACCGCGCCACCTCGTCGGAGCGGTACGTCCGGCGGAAGAGCTGGGCGTCCACGCCGTGGCGCACCGCCCAGTCGGTGGCGGTGGCCTCGGTGGTGAGGTCCGCCTGGTCGGTGTGCACCGAGCGGAAGACGCTGCTCTGCAGGCGCTCGACCAGGCCCAGGCGCTCCAGCGTGTAGTACAGGCGCGCGTGGCCGCGCTGGGCGCCCTCATCCGGGCCGCCCTGCCAGATCGCCGGGACGCGCCGCAGGGCGACGTCCGCGCGGTGCTTCTCGGCCCAGGCCTGCAAGGGCTGTTCGAGCTGCTGGGAGTGGCCGCAGTCGTACCAGAAGAACTCGGCCGCCTCCGTACGGACGCTCTCGCGCACCGGCTGCGGATGGTCGAGCTTGACGAACTGGGCGCCCTCGGACGGGGGTTGGTGGGTCACCGCGGCGGCCTGGAGGGGGGATACGGCGATCCCGGCGGCGACGGCGAGCAGGACGGTGGACCGCAGCAGCGACTTCGAGTTCACACCGGGCAGTGTGCTGGCGACGGTTCGTTACCGTCGAGTTCGGCCGGGCGCGCTGGCCCGGATTCGCCCGATCGGCCCAGTCCGACGCGCACGCCGACACGCACTCCGACGCGCACTCCGACCCGTCGTCCGACCCGCCGCCGCTGGTGGTCACGAGCCGGTGCGCACCCCCGGCGCGCCGCCCGCCCACACCTCCGCGACCAGGCCCTGCCAGGCGTCCACCACGGCGCCGAGCTCGAAGTGCTCCAGCGCGTGCGCCCGGGCGGCCGCGCCGAGGCCCGCGCGGTTGCACGCCAGCACCTTGGCCAGCGCCTCGGCGAGGGCGAGCGGGTCCCCGGGGGCGACGAGTGCGCCGGTGGCGCCGTCGCGGACCACCTCGCGCACCCACCCGACGTCGGTGGCGACGGCCGGCACGCCGGCCAGCGCCGCCTCGATCAGCGCGCCGGGCACGCCCTCGCTGTCGCTGGTGAGCAGCAGCGCGTCGGCGGCCCGGTAGAGCGGCGCCGGGTCGGGCAGGGCGCCGAGGAAGTGGGCGCGGGCGGCGGCCGGGTGGCGGGCCAGCGTCTCGCGCAGCGGGCCGTCCCCGGCGATGGCGAGCCGGACGTCCGGGAGGCGGTCGAGGACGTCGAGGGCGAGGTCGAGCCGCTTCTCCGGGGCGATCGCGCCGATCCAGGCGACCAGCAGGACATCGGCGGGCAGGCCGAGCGCGCGCCGGGCGGCACGCCGGTCGGCCCGGCCGTCGGCGGGCGGATAGCTCTCGGCGGCTCGGGAGTTGGGGATCACGTGCACCTTGCCGTCGGGCAGCCGGAACTGCCCCTCCAGGACGGCGCGGGCCTCACCGGTGAGCGTGGTGACGGCGGCCGCGCGGTGCATCAGCGCGCCACCGCGCACCCGGCGCAGCCGGTTCGCCGTCCAGTAGCGGGGGTGGCCGACGGAGACGTAGACGAAGGGGGTGCGGGTCCCGGCCAGGGCGAGGGCGCAGGCCGCCAGGGTGTCGGAGCCGTGGGCGAGGACCACGTCGGCGGCGCGGGCGGCCGCGCGCAGCGCCCGCAGGGTGCCGGGGCGCAGCCGGCCGGAGCCGAGGACGGCGGCGCGTAAGTCCTCCTCGTCGGCGCAGGCGCCGGGGTGCGGGTCGGGCTGCCGGTCGAGCCCGTCGGGGCGGGCGCCCGGACCGGCGCCGGCGCGAACTCCGGTGCGGTCCGCGGCGCGGGGCCCGGGGAGGAGGGGACCGGCGGGCCCGGCGGCCGGGTGCGGGGCGAGGGCGCACAGGGCGGAGGCCTGGCCCCGGCGGCGCAGTTCCCGGTGGAGGTCACGGGCGAAGTTCTGGGCGCCGCCGCGGCGTGGATCGCTGATCAGGTGCAGGACACGGGGACGGGTTCCGGCCGGGTCGGCCGACGTATGGTCGGGCATGGACCGACCTTGGCACAGCGCTCCGCGCCGTACAGCCCCTTCGCGCAACCTGGTGGTGGCCCGTGCGCCCGCGTGAATACACCTGATGTGCGCTGGTCGGCTGCGGCCGTGCGCTGGTTGCTCCCGTCGCGCGCCCCCATTCCGCCCCCTCTCGCCCTGTCCCACCCCGCCTCGCCTCGCCCCACCCCGGCGTCCGACCCCTGCCGCCGTACGGCTGGCGGGCCCGCCGACCACCTGCGATGCTGATCACCAGTCAGGGGGCGTCCGGCACGGGAGAACGGACGCGCCCGCAGCGGGCGGGGGTGGCCGGTGCAGGTGCTTCTGGTGGTCGACAGCGTGAACCGGGCCGGCGGGGCGGAGCGCGCCCTGGCCTCGATGGCTCCCCAACTGGTGCGCGCCGGCGTCACGTTGGACATCGCCTACCTGTACGACTCCCCCGGCGGCTGGCAGCCGGAGCTGACCGCGGCGGGCGCCGCCGTGTTCGGCGTCGGCCGGCCCACCGGGGCCGCCACCGCCGCCGCGCTGCGCCGGCTGATCCGCGAGCGCCGACCCGACCTCGTCCACACCGCCCGCCACGCCTCGGACGTGCTCGGCCGGGCCGCCGCCCTGGCCGCCCGTACCCCGGTGGTCTCCAGCCTGCTCGACCCGGCGTACGGGCCCGAGCAGTCGGCGGCGCACGGGTCGAGCCCCTGGCGGATGCGCACCGCGCAGGCCCTGGACGCGGCCACCGCCCAGGGCACCCGCCGCTTCCACGCGCTCACCCGGCACGTGGCCGGCACGATGGCGCGGCGGCTGCGCATACCCCGGCGGCGGATCGACGTGGTGCCGCGCGGGCTCGACCCGGAGCTGCTGGGCACGGCCACCCCGGAGCGGCGGGCCGCCGTGCGCGGCGCGCTGGAGCTGGCGCAGGACGTGCCGGTGGTGCTGGCTGCCGCCGGCCAGCACCACCGGAAGGGCCTGGACGTGCTGTTGGCGGCCTGGCCGGCGGTCCGGCGCGCGCAGCCGGAGGCCGTGCTGCTGCTCGCCGGCGCGGCGGGCCCGGAGAGCGCACGGCTGCGGGCGCTCGCCGAGTCCGCCGGGAGCGTCCGCCTGCTCGGGCCGCGCGAGGACGTGGCCGACCTGATGGCCGCCGCCGACGTGCTCGCCGTGCCGTCCCGCTGGGCGGGCCAGGGCGGCACGGCGATCGAGGCGATGGGTGTCGGGGTGCCGCTGGTCTGCGCGGACGTGCCGGCGCTGCGCGAGACGGTCGGCTCGGAGGACTACGCCCGGCTGGTGGCGCCGGAGCGGCCGGCCGAACTGGCGGCGGCGGTCGTCGACACGCTGGACGACCGGGCGGCGGCGCGGGTGCGGGCGAAGGCCGCGCGGGCGCGTTTCCTGGCCTCCTTCACGCTGCCTCAGGTGTCGGCGCACATGGTCGAGTTCTACGAGCGCGCGCTGCGGGTGCGCCCGCTCTGACCTCTCCGGCCTCACGGGGGTGCCACCAGCGCGCGGGCGGCTCGCCCGCCTTCGGTGGACGGGCAGTTCTGGGTGGGCAGGTGCCACCAGCGCGCGGGCGGCTCGCCCGGGCGGCCAGCCGGATCGACCCGTACGCGGAGCGCCCGGGCCCCGCCCGGCCCCGCCCGGCGGGTCCCACGGCCGGTTACGCGGATCGGGTGAACGCGGTTGGACCTCGGCCCGGCCCGGTCGGCAGGATGTCCGGCCGGGGCGCCCGTCGCGCTGCCTCATCTCCCCCTTCCCCGTACGGATTTGGAGTCACCCGGTGTTCAAGGGATTCCGCAGCTTCCTGCTGCGCGGCAACGTGGTGGACCTCGCAGTCGGCATCGTGATCGGCGCGGCCTTCACCGCCGTGGTCACCGGGTTCGTCACCGCCTTCCTCACCCCGCTCATCGGGGTCGCCACCGGCGCCGTCGGCGACTTCACCCAGAAGACCTTCGAGGTGGCCGGCACCCGGTTCCCGTACGGGGTCTTCGTCAACGCGCTGATCGGGTTCGTGCTGGTCGCCGCGGTGATCTACTTCGTCGTGGTGCTGCCGGTCGGCAAGCTGCAGGCGCGCTTCGAGTCGGCCAAGCCGGCGCCGGTCGCGAAGGTCGACTGCCCGGAGTGCCTGAGCCCGATCCCGGCCGCGGCGACCCGCTGTTCCTTCTGCACCTCGGAGGTCTCGGGCCGGCCGGGCCTCCCGGCGCAGGCACAGGCGTTGCAGGCGCGCTGACCACGGGCCCGAGGCCGCTGACGGGGACTTTATTCCCGAAACATTCACGAGCCCCCGTCGGACCGTCGGCGGGGGCTCGAATGCGCCGGCGCACGCCTGGTCCGCAAAAGTTTCTCCGGCAGGTCCCGAACCGTCCACCGCCCGGCCACCGCAAGGGTTCGCGGCGCCGCCGTCCGGGCGCTGTTCGATCACTGACGGCACCCCAAGGTTGTCCGGAGCTGAACGCCGGTATGTCCGTTCTTCCTACTTTCGAAACCTTTGTGCGAGCGAAGACTGTGTAAACAGTCGAACTGCTCCCCCTCCCGCTCTCCTCAGCAGGCGCGTTGTGGGCTTACCGTATGCCCCATGACCTCGCCCCGCTCCTACGACGGAGTCGGCTACCCCTCTCCGTCCTTCTCCTCCGGCACGCCGATCTACGACAGCCTCGTGGCTGAGCGCGGCGTCCCCCAGATCGCACCCATCAACGTGCCGGCCGCCCTGCCGCCGGCCCTGTCGTCCGGTTACGGGGCCAACGCCGGCCCGGCCTACGAGAACCGGTACGGCAACGGGTACGAGAGTGCCGGCAGCAACCTCCCCGCGCTGCCGCCCGCCCGCCTCGCCCTGGGCCCCGGCCCGAGCAGCGGCCCCTCCGCCGGTCCCGCCACGGCGTACATCCCCGCGCAGCCCGCGCCGGCGTACGCCTCCGCGCCCCAGCCGCCCGTCCCCGGCTACGGCGCCCCCCAGCAGTACCAGCGGCCGCAGCCCGCCGCACCGGCCTTCGCGCAGACCGCCAGCGGCGGCTACCAGCCGACCGGCGGCCAGAGCTTCGGCGGCCAGAACACCTTCATCGGCGGCCAGGGCGGCCAGCAGTCCTTCGGCGCGCAGCCGATCGGCGGTCCGGGCGCGTTCGGCCCCGGGCAGCCGGGCGGCCAGCCGCAGGGCGGTCCGCAGAGCTTCGGCGGCCAGCAGTCCTTCGGCGGCCCCGGCCCGGCCGGCCCCGGCTTCCAGGGCCAGGGCGGCGACCAGGGCTTCGGCGGCGCCCAGCTGCGCCCGGCCATGGCGCCGGTCCGCCCGATGCAGCCGCAGCGCCCGGGCCCGTACGGCGAGCCCGGCCAGAACGCCTACAACGCGGGGGGCCAGCAGGGCGGCTACCAGCAGCAGGGCCAGGGCTACTGAGCCACTGACCTCCAGGGCCGGACCCCACCCGGCCCGCACCCGCACCACCTGAGCACCACCCGGCGCGCTCCTCGCGCCGGGCGTACGGAGAAACGGGTCATCCACGGACCGCCCGGAACGCCCCCCACGGCGTCCCGGGCGGTCCGTGCGCGTACGGGGGGCCTGCGGACCACCGGGAGCCGGCTGGCAGGATGGAGGAATGCAGCTCACCGGACTCCACGTCTACCCCGTCAAGTCCATGTACCGCCTGAGCCCGGACACCGCCGCCGTCGAGCCCTGGGGCCTGACCGGAGACCGCCGCTGGATGCTCGCCGACGCCACCGGACGCTTCGTCAGCCAGCGCGAGAACGCCGCCCTCGGCCAGATCCGGCCCGGCCTGCTCCCCGACGGCGCGCTCGCCCTCACCGCCCCCGACGGCTCCCGGATCGAGATCCCCGCACCCGCCGTCGCAGCCGGCGACCCGCTCGCCGAGGTCGAGGTCTGGGGCACCCGCTTCCGCGCCGCCGAGGCCGCCGAGGAAGCGCACCGGTGGATCGCCGAACACCTCGGCGACTACCGCCTGGTCCACCTGGACGACCCGCACGCCCGGCCGGCCGACCCCGACTACGCCGAGCCCGGCACCACCGTCTCGATGGCCGACGGCTTCCCCCTGCTGCTCACCACCACCGCCTCGCTGGAGCGGCTCAACGAGCTGATCGCCGCCGAGCACCCGGACGGCCACGAGCCGCTGCCGATGGAGCGCTTCCGCCCCAACGTCGTGGTGGGCGGCGCCGAGCCGTGGGCCGAGGACGGCTGGCGCCGGATCCGGATCGGCGACCTCGCCTTCAAGGTGGTCAAGCCCTGCGGCCGCTGCGTCATCACCACCACCGACCAGGAGAGCGGCGAGCGGCGCGGCCCCGAACCGCTGCGCACCCTGGCCCGGCACCACCGGCTGCTGAAGAAGGCCGCGTTCGGGCAGAACCTGATCCCGGAGCGGCCGGCCGGCACCACCGGCGACGTGCTCGGCACCCTGCGCGTCGGCGACCGGGTCGAGGTGCTGGAGGACGGGGCGCAGTGGCCCGCCGACGCGCGTCGGTGAACCGGCGCGCCGGGTCACCGACGCCACCGGCCGACCCCGTGGCCGCCCCCGTGGCCGGTCCCGCGGCCGGTCCCCGCCTCGGAACCACGGGTGTGCGCGCTCGTTGAACATGTGGTCGGAACCTGTGGCGAAGGCGCGAGCCCCCGGTGCCCGCGCGACCGCGGCCGACCGGACCACCCATGGAGGCGCGCTACGGTGGGCGGGCGGCCCGCGCGTACGGCCCGTTGAACGCCGGCTCGACGAAGGTGGGGACGACAGACCGTCATGGCAGAGCACAGGGTCCGGGTCACCCAGGACAGCGCATCCCGCTGGCGCCGCCGCGCAGGCGAGTACGACACCCTCGCGGAGGCCCTCGCGGCCGCCGAACCGGGCGACACCGTGACCGTCCGCCCGGGGACGTTCCGGGAGAACGTGCTGCTGGACAAGCCGGTGACGATCGTCCCGGCCCAGGGCCCGGGCACCGTCCGGATCGACCCGCCGTCCGGAGTGGCGCTGACCGTCACCGCCGACGCCACCGTCCGCGACCTGGTCGTCGAAGGCGGCGACAGCTCCACCCCGGCCGTCCTGATCTCCGGGCCGCAGACCGCACCCGCGCTCAGCGGCTGCCGGATCGAGACCCGCTCCGCCACCGGCATCGAGATCACCGACGGCGCCCGGCCCACCCTGCGCGGCTGCGTCGTCGCCAACCCGGCCGGACTCGGGCTGCGCCTGCGCGGCCCGGGCACCGCCGCCGCCCTGGAGGACTGCGAGGTCGCCGCCGCCGGCCAGGCCGGACTCGCCGTCCTCGGCGGCGCCACCGCCGCCCTCGAACGCTGCCGGGTCCACCACGCCGCCGGCGCCGGCGTCCTGATCTCCGACCCGGGCAGCGCAGCCGAACTGACCGGCTGCGAGATCTACGAGATCCGCGGCAGCGGCGTCCAGGCCGAGGCGCAGGCCGGCGGGCGGCTCGTCGACTGCGAGATCCACCGGGTCACCGGCAACGGCCTGACCCTGGACGGCGAGGCCGAACTCGTCCTGACCGGCTGCCGGGTGCACGACCTGCCGGAGAACGGCGCCGACCTGCGCGGCCGCTCCCGGCTCAGCCTCACCCACAGCACCGTCCGGGACTTCGGGCGCGGGGCGCTCTCGGTCTGGGACCAGGGCACCGAGGCCGTCGCCGAGTCCTGCCAGATCCACGGCTCCACCGGCGAGTACCCGGCGCTGTGGGTCAGCGACGGCGCCCGGCTCACCCTCACCGACTGCTCGCTGTACGACCTGCCGGACGCGCTGTTCGTCCTCGACCGGGACTCCGCCGCCACCGCCGCGGACTGCTCCTTCAGCCGGATCCGCAGCTCGGCGGTCTCGGTCAGCGGCGGCGCGGCGGTGACCCTCACCGGCTGCCGGGTCCAGGAGGCCGGCACCGGCCTGTGGTTCCGCGACCACGGCAGCGGCGGACTGCTCACCGGCTGCGAGATCTCCGACGTGGCCACCGGAGTGATCGTCACCAAGGGCGCCGACCCGGTGCTGCGCGACTGCACCGTCCGGTCCAGCACCGACGCCGGCGTGTACGTCTCGGCGCAGGGGCGGGGCACCTTCGAGGACTGCCGGGTCTCGCACGGCAAGGGCTTCGGCTTCCACATCATCGACGGCTGCCGCACCCAGCTGACCCGCTGCCGGGCCGAACAGAACGAGCGGGCCGGCTTCGAGTTCTCCGAGCCCGGGCCGGTCGCCGAGGGCTGCACCTCCGACGACGTCGGACCGGCCGCCGGCGCGGCCGAGGTGCCGGGCCCGCGGACCGCCCAACTGGCGTCCGCCACCGCCCCGTTGGCCGGCCGGGCCGGTGCCGCCGTCTCCGCCGCCGCGCCCGCCGCCGCCTCGACGATCGCCCCGATCCCGGACTGCCGGCCCGCCGACGAGGCGCTCGCCGAACTGGACGCGCTGGTCGGGCTGGCCACCGTCAAGCAGGAGGTGCGCACGCTCATCGACCTGATCTCGGTCGGCAAGCGCCGCCGCCAGGCCGGGCTCAAGGCACCCTCGCTGCGCCGGCACCTGGTTTTCACCGGCGCCCCCGGCACCGGCAAGACCACCGTCGCCCGGCTCTACGGCGAGATCCTCGCCTCGCTCGGGGTGCTCCAGCGCGGACACCTGGTCGAGGTGGCCCGGGTCGACCTGGTCGGCGAGCACATCGGCTCCACCGCGATCCGCACCGCCGCCGCCTTCGACCGCGCGCGCGGCGGGGTGCTCTTCATCGACGAGGCGTACGCGCTCGCTCCCGAGGACGGCGCGCGCGACTTCGGGCGGGAGGCCATCGACACCCTGGTCAAGTTGATGGAGGACCACCGGGACGAAGTGGTCGTCATCGTGGCCGGCTACACCCTGGAGATGGAGCGCTTCCTCTCCGCCAACCCGGGTGTCTCGTCCCGTTTCTCACGCACCATCACCTTTCCCGACTACACGGCGGACGAGCTGCTGGAGATCGCCCGGGCCCAGTGCGCCGAGCACGAGTACGCGCTCGCCGAGGCGACCGAGGGCGTGCTGCTGGACCACTTCGCCCGGCTGGAGCGCGGCCCCAGCTTCGGTAACGGCCGCACCGCGCGGCAGGTCTTCGAGACCATGATCGAGCGGCACGCGATGCGGGTCGCCCACCTCTCGGACCCCTCGACGGAGGAGCTCCAACTCCTCGTCCCGGCCGACCTGCCGGGCGCGCCGCTGCCCTGACGCCGGGAACCCGCCACTGCGGCGCCGACCTCGCGGGTGGATGGGCGGGGGTGGCGGCGGGGGTGGGGGTGGCGAACAGATAACAGAGTCTGAAATCTGTTATCTGAAATCTGTTCGCTGTTATCTGTTCGCTGTCACTTGTCCGCCGCCGGCCGTCCGCCCGGGTCGGCGTCAGCCCACCCAGGCGCCGCCGGCGAGGAAGGACTCCAGCGCGGCCCGGTACGGCGCGATGTCGATCCGCTCACCGGCCAGCCAGTCGTCCGAGTAGTACTTGTCCAGGTAGCGGTCGCCCGGGTCGCAGATCAGGCCGACCACACTGCCCCGCCGCCCCGCCGCCCGCATCTCGGCGACGATCTTCAGCGCGCTCCACAGCCCCGTCCCGGTGGACGCCCCCGCCTTCTTCCCGAGCACCTGCTCCAGCACCCGCACGGCGGCGACGGAGGCGGCGTCCGGCACCTTCATCATCCGGTCGATCGCCCCCGGGACGAAGCTCGGCTCCATCCGGGGCCGTCCGATGCCCTCGATCCGCGAGCCCCGGTCGCAGACGGCGTCCGGGTCGTGGTGCACCCAGCCGTCGAAGAAACAGGAGTTCTCCGGGTCGGCGACGCAGATCCGGGTGTCGTACTGCATGTAGTGCACGTACCGGGCGATGGTCGCCGAGGTGCCGCCCGTCCCGGCGGTGGCGACGATCCAGGCCGGCTCGGGGTGCGGCTCCAGGCGCAGCTGCGCAAAGACCGACTCGGCGATGTTGTTGTTGCCGCGCCAGTCGGTGGCGCGCTCGGCGTAGGTGAACTGGTCCATGTAGTGCCCGCCAGTGTTCTCGGCGAGCCGGGCGGAGGCCTCGTACACCTCGTCCGGGCGGTCGACCAGGTGGCACTCGCCGCCGTGGAACTCGATCAGGTCGATCTTGGACTGGCTGGTGCTCTTGGCCATGACGGCGATGAACGGCACCCCGACGAGCTGCGCGAAGTACGCCTCGGAGACGGCGGTGGAGCCGCTGGAGGCCTCGATCACCGGCTTGCCGGGGCGGATCCAGCCGTTGCAGAGCCCGTGGAGGAAGAGCGAGCGGGCCAGGCGGTGCTTGAGCGAGCCGGTCGGGTGGGTGGACTCGTCCTTGAGGTAGAGGTCGATCCCCCACTCGCTCGGCAGCGGGAAGCGCAGCAGGTGGGTGTCGGCGGAGCGGTTGGCGTCGGCCTGGACCTTGCGCACCGCCTCCTTGAGCCAGGCGCGGTACTGCGGGTCGGTCCGGTCGACGTCGACGGTCGGCTCGATGCCGCCCGTTCCACCGGACTGGGTCCCGCCGGGTTGGGTGCTCATGGCCACTCTCCCTCGTTACGACCCCCCACTGCTCACTACGAGTGTAGGAGAGTCACGATAAGTGACCTTTTCTGGAGTTCCAGCTTCCGCTTATCGCCGCTGGCCCGACGCCCGACCCCGGCCCCGGCCCCGGCCCCAGCCCCAGCCCCAGCCCCGAGGCCCGACCCGGCACCCGGCACCCGGCACCCGGCACCCGGCACCCGGCAGCGTCAGCCCGCCGTCACCGATTGCGGGTCCGCCAGGTACGGCCCCCAGCCCAGTTCCGCCGCACCCGCGAGCGCACCGTGCGCCAGCTCCGCGCCGACGATCGGCACCCGTCCGCTGCGCCCCCACAGGCTGCGCTCGGCGACCACCGCGCGCAGCCGCTCGGGCGCGGCCTCCAGGAGGTCGAGGTGGAGCCCGCTGAGGACCACCCGGTCGGGGTTGAGGATGTTGGCGACGCCGGCGAGTCCGAGCCCGAGCCGGTCGATGACGTGCTCCACGGCGGCCCGCGCGCGTTCGTCGGTGGCGGCCGCCCGGCACAGCTCGCGCGCCTGGTCGAGCAGCGGGCGCCCCGGTTCGGGGGCGAGCCCGGCGGCGGCGAACAGCGCGTCGGGGTCGGTCTCGGAGTTCAGGCAGCCCCGGTTGCCGCACGGGCAGAGGCGGCCCTGCGGGTCGACGGTGAGGTGGCCGACCTCCAGGGCCAGCCCGGCGCTGCCGGTGTGCAGGTGGCCGTCGATCACCAGCGCGCCGCCGACGCCGCGGTGGCCGGAGGTGACCAGGAGCAGGTGGCGGGCGCCGCGCCCGGCGCCGTGCCGGTACTCGGCGAGCGCGGCGAGGTTGGCGTCGTTGGCGAGGGCGGTGGGCAGCGGCCGGCGGGCGCCGGGGCCGTGGTCGGCGCGGCCCACCTCGACGTCGTACAGGTCGGCGACCGGGGTGCCGCTGGGCCAGGCGAAGTGCAGTGCGGCAAGCGCGGCGCCGTCCGGTTCGGTGACCGGATTCGGCAGGGCGAGCGCGGCGCCGAGGCAGCGCCGGCTGGTCGCGCGGGCGAGTTCGGCGCCCGCCTCGGCGACGGCGCGCAGCATCCGGACCGGGTCGGTGGCGGCGGGCAGCGGCAGGTGGACGGGCGGGTCGAGCAGGCCGCCGAGGCCGGCCAGGGTGACGCTCAGCCCGTCGGCGTGGATCTGCCCGGCGACCACGACCGGGCCCTGCGGGTCGATCGCGAGCCGGTGCGAGGGGCGGCCGCGGCCGCCGCCGGCCGGTCGGGAGTCGACGGTGATCAGCCCGAGCGCCTCCAGTTCGGCCGTGACGGCCCCGGCGGTGGCCCGGGTGACGTCCAGCGCGCGGGTCAGTGCCGAGCGGGTGGGCGTCTGTCCGGTGTGGATGAGCGAGAGCGCGGGGCCGAGCAGCGTCCGACCGCGGTCGGGGGCCGCGCGGCGGTGGGCGTCGCGCTGCGCTTCGAGGTCGGTCCCGGAGCCTGGTCGCGGACTTGAAGGTGAGAGCTGCACGCCCCTATTGTGACTTTGTGCCGCTTCGAAACAAAATCCGCTCGCGCCCTCGCACCGACCCGACCTCCCCCCAGTCTCGCAGCACACCCCCGGGAACGGACAGCCCCTGGGGCTCCGCACGGCTCGCGCTCACCGCGTTCTTCGCCGTCGACGGCTTCCTCTTCGCCGCCTGGGTGGTCCGCATCCCGGACATCCGCAGCCAGGTCAACGCCTCGCACAGCGCCCTCGGGCTCGCCCTGCTCTGCCTGTCGATCGGCGCCGTCCTCACCATGCCGCTCGTCGGACGGCTGTGCCTGCGGTACGGCTCGCGCCCGGTGACCGTCGGCTCGCTCGTCCTGCTCAGCCTCGCCGTACCACTGCCCGCGCACGCCCACTCGGTCACCACGCTCGGCGGCGTACTGCTGCTCTTCGGCGCCGGCTACGGCGGCGCCAACGTCGCGATGAACAGCGCCGCCGTCGACCTGGTGGCGCAGCTGCGACGGCCCGTCATGCCCAGCTTCCACGCCGGGTACAGCCTCGGCGGTCTGCTCGGCGCGGGCTTCGGCGGGCTCCTCGCCGGTGTGCTGAGCACCGCCTGGGCGCTCGCGCTCGGCGGACTGCTCGGCCTCGCCGTCACCGCCGCCGCGGGTGTCGTCCTGCTGCGCAGCCCGGCCGCGCCGCTGGTCGCGCCCGGCCGCACGGGCGACGGCGACACCGTCGGCAACGGCACAGGCGCAGGCACAGGCGCAGGCACAGGCGCAGGCGCAGGCGCAGGCGACCACGGCACCAGCACCGCGACCGGCCGCGCCGCCCCGCACCTGCGGCTGCTCGTCCTGCTGCTCGGCCTCACCGCGCTGTGCACCGCGTACGGCGAGGGCGCGATCGCCGACTGGACCACCCTCCACCTCACCGACGACGTCCACGCCAGCCCCGGGACGGCCGCCGCCGGGTACGCCGCGTACGCCTTCGCCATGACCAGCGGACGGGTCGGCGGCACCTGGCTGTCCATCCGGCTCGGCCAGACCCGGTTGATGCTGCTCGGCGGGCTGACCGCAGCGGCCGGCATGCTGGTCGCCGCCCTCGCCCCGGTGGTGCCGCTGGCCGTCTGCGGGTTCGTCCTGGTCGGCCTCGGCCTCGCCAACGTCTTCCCGCTCGCGATCGCCCGGGCCGGTGCGGCGGGCGGCCCGCAGGGCGTGGCGTTCGCCTCGACGCTCGGGTACGGCGGCATGCTGATCGGTCCGGTGGTGATCGGCTTCCTCGCCGACGCGGCGGGGCTGCCGATGGCCCTGACCACCGTCGCGGTGGCGGCCACGGCGGCGGCGCTCCTGCCGCTGGCCGTCGGCCGGCGCTGACGGGAGCGCCCGGGTCGGCGGCACGGCCGGTCTGACCGGCCCCGCCGCCGACGGCCCGGGCGCCGCCCCGACGTGGCTGCTCGTGGACGTGGTGGCAGGATGCGGGCCATGACGAGCAGCGGACGGATCCAGGTACTGCGGGCGGACGAGCGCCCGGCCACGGCGTGGCTCAACGGGGGCGGGGTGACCAGGGAGGTCGCCGGCTTCCCGGTCGGGGCCGGGCTGGACGCCTTCGACTGGCGGGTCAGCCTCGCGGACGTCGCGTCGGCCGGGCCGTTCTCGCCGTTCCCCGGCGTCGACCGGGTGATCACCCTGGTCGAGGGCCCCGGCATGACGCTCACCGTCGACGGCACCGAGCACCCCGTCGACGCCCCCTTCCGCCCCTTCGCCTTCCCCGGCGACGCCGTGACGGACTGTCGGCTGCCGGCGGGCCCGGTGGTCGACTTCAACGTGATGACCCGCCGCGGCCGGGTCGGCGCCACCGTGGACGTGCTCACCGCGCCGGCCGCCGTGGACGTCCCGCCGGAGGCGACCGTGCTGCTGGTCTGCCTCGCCGGGTCGGCCGCCGTCGACGGCGACGCGGTGCTCGACCGCTACGACGCCGCCCTGCTGGAGGGGGCCGGTCCGCGCGAGGTGCGGGTCCGGGCCGGCGGGGCCACCGCCGTGGTCACGCTCCGCCCGTCACGCTGACGCCGAGACTCCAAGACGCCAAGGCATCCGGATGCCCGGATGCTCCGGCCCGGGAGGGCACCCTCCCGGGCCGGGGCGTTCCGGCGGGTAGGGCTCAGCCGCAGAGCACCGGTGTGGCGTGCGCCGGGTCCAGGGCGTTGGTCACCAGGTGCAGCGCCGTCGGCGAGAACGCGATCGCCACGTGCTCGGCGAGGGTGACCGGGCAGTGGTCCTGGAGCACCTCGTTGTCGACGGCCGACCCGGTCAGGAACTGGGTCCGCCACGGGGTGACGACCTCGTCGTACACGGTCGAGATCACCGTGTAGCGCACGCCCGGCACGGTGTCCGGACGGGAGGCCATCGTACGGTTGAAGTCGGAGCCCACCGCCTGGTCGCGGCAGGCCTGGCAGACCGTGTAGATCAGGTCCGCGACGCCGGGGAAGTACGGCGCGAGCTTGGTGATCCCGTCGAGCGTCGTGCCGTGGTTGGACGGCGCCAGGCCGACCAGCCGGCCGACCTTCGCGGCACCGCCGAGGAACTTCAGGTAGTAGTTCGGCAGCATGCCGCCCTGCGAGTGCCCGACGATGTCGACCTTGGCCGCGCCGGTCGCGTTCCGCACCAGGTCGACGAACCGGCCGAGTTGGGCGGCCGACTCGGGCACCGGGCCCAGGCCGCCGATCGGCAGCAGCAGGCCGCTGCCGCTGGAGGTGATGCCCGGGATGGTGCCGTAGTCGAGTGCGAAGACGCAGTACCCGAGGCCCTTCAGCAGCGGGGAGAGGGCGAGCCAGTTCTCGTAGCGGTTGGCGAAGGTGCCGTGCACGAGGACCACCGGGTTGGGGTGGGCGGCGGTCGGGCGGCAGCTCCAGTCGTTGGCGCCGGGCGGCGAGGCCACCGAGTCGCCGTCGGGCGGCAGTTCAGCAGCGACGGAGGCGGCTGGGGCGGGGGCGGCGGTGCTGGAGCCGGCGGCGGCGGTCACGACGGAGGGAGACGTCGCGGCGCTCGCCGGGGCGGCCGACGCGCCGACCAGCAGCGCGCCCGCCAGCAGGGTCGTGCCGAAGGCTCCGCCGAGCCTGCGGCGCACGGGAGTTGCAGAGAAGCGGAGAAGTGGGGTTCTCAACTGTTGCCTCCACGGCGGAAGTTTGTTACCAACAGGTAACCCGAGTGGCTCCATCATGCGGTCGCCCCTCCGGCCCGGCCCTTGGGCGTTCCCCAGACCTGGACGGTGTTCTCTGTGACCGGTCACAACGCACCCGACGCCTCGCCCGGCCGCTCACCCGACGACATGCCCCACTCCGAACCCGACCCTGACCCCGCCGCCGCACCCCGCACCAAGCTCGCCTCCGCACCCCGCACCGAGCTCGCCTCCGCACCCGACCGAACCCCCGACCGAACCCCCGACCGCACGCCCGGCTGGCGCGTCCCGGTGATCGGCGGCCGACCGGCCGACCAGCGACTCCTGGGCGGCGTAAGCGAGTTGGCCGAGAGCGTGGTCACCGCCCTGCTGGACCGCGTACCGGTCTACCGCCGCCTGCCCCGCGAACAGCTCACCGGTGAACTCACCCGCGACACCGAGCGCAGGATCCGCGCCCTGGCCCACGCCGTTCGCACCGGACTCCCCGCCCCCGGCGAGGAGTTCGCCGCCGTCCGGGAGGCCGCCGCCCACCGTGCCGAGGAGGGCCTGCCGCTGGACGCCGTCCTGCTCGCCCACCACCTCGGGCTGGAGGTCTGCTGGGAGTTCGTCACCCGGCACGCCCGCGACGGCGACGCCGCCGACCTGCTCGTCCTCAACCGGCTGCTGCTCGACCAGCTCCGCCAGGCCACCACCGCCGCGGGCGCGGGCTACCTCGACGAACGCCGCCCGACCGGCGGCCGGCGCAGCGCCGCCCGGCAGTCGCTGCTCACCACGCTGCTCGCCGGCGCCCCGGCGGACGAGGCCGCCGCCCGGGCCGGACTCCGGCTGCCGACCCGGTACGCCGTCCTGTGCCTGTCCGTCGCCGACCACCCCGACGAGCACGCCCCCGGCGTCGACCCGGGCATCGCCGCCCGCCGCAAGCTCCGCCGACTCGTCGCCGAACTCGACCACCGGACGCGGCAGTCGGCGCTCACCGCGCTCACCCCCTCGGGCGGCCTCGCGCTCGTCCCGCTCGGCCCGCCGCTGGAGGAGCGGCCGGAGGGCTGGCCGGAGGACCGGCCGGAGAGAGCGTCCGGGCGGGCCGGTACGCCCGCCGAGCCCCCGTGGCAGCACCTCGCCGCCACCGTCGCCGCGGCGGCCCGGGCCGGGGGCGTCCCCGTCCTGGCCGCGACGGCCGCCGCCGCACCCGGCGAGGTGCCCAGCGCGGCCGCGCTCGCGTACGAAGTCCTGGACGTGGCCCGCGCGTTCGACCGTCCATCCGGCTTGTACCGGCTCGACGACGTCCTGCTCGAATACCAGCTCACCCGCCCCAGCCCGGCCCGCGCCCGGCTCGCGGCGCTGCTCGAACCGCTGGCCGATGGCGGGGAGTTGCTCACCACCCTGCGCACCCACCTGGCCGGCGGGCTCAACCGGCGACACACCGCGAGCGCCCTGCACCTGCACCCGAACACCGTCGACTACCGGCTGCGCCGGATCGCCGCCCTCACCGGCCTCGACCCCGCCCGCCCCGCCGACGTCCTGCGGATCACCGCCGCCATCGCCGCCCGGGCCGCCGAACAGGCCCCCGCAGTCCGATAGCGACGCAGCGGCACCCGCCCCGCCGGGAACGGCGGCGCGGGTGCCGGTACGGCCGAGCCCGGACTCAGCAGTTCAGCGAGACGTGGGCCCCTACCCACCCGTTCAGCGTGGCCCAGGTCTGCGAACCGACGACGCCGTCCTGCCCGATGCCGGCGCACCGCTGGAACTTCCAGACGGCCGCGTCGGTCGCGTTGCCCCAGGCCCCGTCGACGTCCAGCCCGGCGCCCCCGGACGAGTACGGGACGTGGTTCAGCTCGCACTGGAGCTGCTTCACCGCGTCACCACCGGAGTTGTAGCCCAGCGTGGGCTGGGAGTCGGTGTAGCCGCAGTACTGCGAGGCCTGCGCCGAGGCGGCGGGCGCGGTCGCGATCCCGGCCGCCAGCACGATTCCAGCGGCGACGAGGCCGCTGACGAGACGGTTGCGCATAGGAGTCCCCCGTTCGATAGGTCGATGAGATTCGAACGAATGGCACCCTAACCGACGAATCGTCAGGAACACGGACGATCCACCTCAAGGATCGGCAAAGCGATCATCAGCCCTGCTCGCCCGGCAACCGCAGGTCCCACCCCACCAGGGCCCTCAGCTGCTCCGCCGTCACGCCGTCCGGCACCGGCTGGGGCGCGTCGTGGCGCAGCGGCGGCTGCCAGCCCTCCTCGGCCGTCCAACGGCGGACCACCTTGGCCGGCGCCCCGGCCACCACGCTGTGGTCGGGCACCTCGCCGCGCACCACCGCGCCCGCCGCGACCACCACGTTGCGGCCGAGCCGGGACCCCGGCAGGATCACCGCTCCGGTGCCGATCCAGCTCCCGGCGCCGATCTCCACCGGCTCGTTGCGCGGCCACTGCTTGCCGATCGGCAGGTCGGTGGCCCGGTACTCGTGCGCCTGGTCGGAGATGTAGACCCCGGGCCCGGTCCACACGTCGTCACCGAGGACGATCGACTGATGGCCCACGATGTGGCTGTCCCGGCCGATCACACAGCCACCGCCGATCCGCACGATCGGCTCGGGCCCGAGGTCGAGTCCAGGCAGGAATCCGGCGCTGATGGTGACCCGCTCGCCGATGATCGAGAACGGCCCGATGATGATCCACTGCTCGTTGAACACCGCGCCGAGCGGGAACGCCAGCGTCGTGCCGTCGCCCAACTCGCCGAACCGGTACGGGCCCGGGCTCTGCCGGGTGACCGCACCGGTCCGCTGCACCCAGCGCCAGCCCCGGTGGACGAAGCGGCCGGCGGCACGGCGGCCACCGGCCCTGACCGCGGAGAGCAGCGAACGGGATATCGGCATGCGCTCACGTTACCGGCCCGTAGGGTTCGACCGGCCGCCGGGCGGCCAACATCACACGCGCCCCGCAGCCGCCCTGGCCTGCGGCCTCCCACGACCGGGCCCGACCGCCGACCGGGTGCGTCCGAAAACCGCGGCCGGCGGCGGGCTCCGGTGGAACACTCCCTCCCATGGAGATCACCGAACACGTCGACGCGCTGCGCCGCGAGGGCACCCTGCTCGCCGAAGCGGCCGCCCGGACCGACCTCGCCGCCCCCGTACCGACCTGCCCGGAGTGGAGCCTGAACGACCTGCTGAGGCACGTCGGGAACGTCCACCGCTGGGCCGCCGCCTACCCCTCCCAGGGCCTGCTCGCGCCGCTGGACGAGGACGGCCGACGGGCCGCGATCGGGCCGGCGCCGTCCGACGCGGCACTGCTCGACTGGTTCCGCGAGGGCCACGCCGCCCTGGTGGACACGCTCACCCGGGCCCCGGCCGACGTCGAGTGCTGGAGCTTCCTGCCGTCGCCCAGCCCGCTCGGGTTCTGGGCCCGCCGCCAGGCCCACGAGACCGCCGTCCACCGCGCCGACGCCGACGCGGCGGCCGGCACCGCGGGCCCCAGGGTGGACACCGCCCTCGCCCTCGACGGCATCGACGAGCTGCTGCGCGGCTTCGTGGCCGGCAGCCGGTCCCGGCTGCGCAGCGAACGGACCCGCACCATCGGGGTCCGGGCGACCGACGGCCCCGGCTCCTGGCACCTGACCATCACCCAGGAGCCGCCGACCGTCGGCACCGGCGGCGCCACCGGCACGGGCGCCGCCGCCGAACCCACCGACCTCACCCTCACCGGCCCCGCCCACGACCTGTACCTGTTGCTGTGGAACCGGCTGCCGGTCGGGCCCGCGCAGGTCGAACTCGACGGCGACGAGGCGCTGCTCGAACTCTGGCGGACCAGCACGGTCATCGGCTGAGCTGAGACCGTGCGGCGCCCAGGGCGCCGCGGGTAGAGCGCCGCGTGCCGGGAGCGGAGCCATGGCCGGGAGCGGGAGCCGGAGCTGCCTTGGGGGGTGGGGCGGCCGGGGAGCGAGGCGGCCCCAGGGTGGGGCGGCCCGGGAGCGAGGCGGCCCGGGGTCAGCGCACCCAGCGCGCGGGCCGCTTCTCCAGGAACGCCCGCATCCCCTCCTGCGCCTCCGCCGACCCGAACAGCCGCGCCGACAGCTCCACCAGCCCCTCCGCGTCCCGCTCGAAGGACCGCACCACGTCGGCGTTGGCCAGCCGCTTGGACTCCGCCAGCCCCTGCGGGGAGCCCTGGCGCAGCGCGTCCAGCAGGCCCTTCAAGGCGACCCCGGTGTCCTCTGCGGACTCGGTGGCACGGGTGATCAGGCCGATCCGGGCCGCCTCGGCGGCGTCGAAGACCTCGCCGGTGAGGTAGTAGCGGGAGGCGGCGCGCGGGTCCAGCTTGGGGCGCAGCGGCAGCGAGATCACGGCGGGCGCGAGGCCGAGCCGGACCTCGGTGAACGCGAAGGTCGCGGCCCGCCCGGCGAGGGCGAGGTCCGCCGCGCCGATCAGGCCGAGGCCGCCGGCCCGGGCGTGCCCGTCGATCACGGCGATCACCGGCTTGGTGCAGTCGACGATCGCCCGCTGCAGCTCGACCAGGCCGCGCGGGCCGACCGTCGGGTCCGCGCCGGTCGCCTCGGACAGGTCCGCGCCCGCGCAGAACACCTTGCCGGTGTGCCCGAGCACCACGGCCCGGACCTCCGGGTCGGCCGCGGCGACCGCCAGGCCGGCGTGCAGTTCGGCCATCAGCCGGGTGGAGAGCGCGTTGCGGTTGTGCGGCGAGTCGAGGGTGATCGTGGTGACGGCGTCGGCGGTGGTGACGCGGACGAGGGGCTCTGCGCTGGTCATCGGCGGGGCCTGCCTTCCGGCTGAGGGTGGGTCGGACTGCCGCGCCGCCCGGAGTGCCCGGGCGACGCCCGGACGACTCTGGCACGCCCACCCGCCCCTCGGCCAGAGCCAACCCCGCCGCGGCCGTTCAGCGCGCTCTCCGCTGGGCCGCCGCCCCCGGCCGATACCGTCCAACTCACCAGTGGTACAGACCTGTTGACGCATTGGTCCAGTCCTCCTACAGTGCCCATGCCCCGTCTCCCCACGGCGCGGGCACCCGTCGCACACGCACCAAGCCCCACGGTTCTACAACACCCTGTCCAACCCCCACAGTCACAGGGAGAACCATGTCCGCTCGATCCCGGGCCAGGCGCCCGCGCGTGCGCAGCAGACTGCTGGCACTGCTCTCCGCCCTGCTCCTACCCCTCGCCGCGCTCACCGCGCTGGCCGCCCCGGCGAACGCCGCCGGAAAGCTCACCGCCGCCTTCACCACCGCCGACAACGGCTCCTGGTGGCAGGGCACCTACATCGTCCACAACGACAACGCCACCGCCGTGACCGGCTGGACCCTGGAGTTCGACCTGCCGGCCGGCGTCACCATCGGCAACAGCTACAACGGCACCGCCACCGTCAACGGCCAGCACGTCACCGCGACCAACGCCTTCTACAACGCCACCGTCAACGCCCACGGCACCACCGAGCCGTACAGCTTCTGGTTCGTCGGCAACGGCCCGGTCGCCACCCCGACCAACTGCCGCATCAACGGCGACAAGTGCGACGGCACCGCCGACGTCCCGCCGTCCGCGCCGGGCACCCCGGCGGTCACCGAGTCCACCGCGCACACGCTCGCCCTGAACTGGCCGGCCGCCACCGGCGGGGACTTCCCGGTCGCCTCCTACGACGTGCTCAACGGCACCACCGTGGTCGGCTCCAGCACCACCACCAGCGCCCTGCTCACCGGGCTCACCCCGGCCACCACGTACACCCTGACCGTCCGGGCCAAGGACAGCCGCGGCAACACCGGACCGCTCAGCGCGCCCGTCACCGCCGCCACCTTCGACCCGTCGACCGACCCCGTCCCGCCCACCGCGCCGACCAACCTCCGCTCCACGGCGGTCAGTTCGTCGGACGTCACACTCGCCTGGAACGCCGCGACCGACAACGTCCGGGTCGCCGCGTACGACGTCTACCAGGGCGGATCACTGGTGGCGACGGTCGGCGGCGGCACGCTGACCGCGACCGTCGGCAGCCTGTCGCCGTCCACCACGTACACGTTCACCGTGAAGGCCCGCGACCCCGCCGACAACACCTCGCCCGCCTCCGCACCGCTCACCGTCACCACCTCGGACCTGGTCGGCGCCGGAAAGTACGCCCGGGTCGGCTACTTCGTCCAGTGGGGCATCTACGGCCGCCAGTACTTCGTCAAGAACCTCGACACCTCGGGCAGCGCGGCCAAGCTCGACGTCGTCAACTACGCCTTCGAGAACATCGATCCGATCAACCTGACCTGCCTGGCGGGCGTCACCAAGGGCACCACCGCCAACCCGCAGGACCCGGACCAGGGCACCGGCGCCGGTGACGCCGACGCCGACTACGCCCGCCCGATGAGCGCCGACCAGTCGGTGGACGGCGTGGCCGACGACGGCTGGGGCAAACTCCGCGGCAACCTCAACCAGTTGAAGAAGCTGAAGGCCAAGTACCCGAACCTGAAGGTGGTCGTCTCGCTCGGCGGCTGGACGTACTCCAAGTACTTCTCGGACGTCGCCGCCACCGACGCGTCCCGCCAGAAGTTCGTCAAGTCCTGCCTCGACGTGTGGATCAAGGGCAACCTGCCGGTCTACAACGGCGCCGGCGGCGACGGCGTGGCGGCCGGGATCTTCGACGGCGTCGACCTCGACTGGGAGTGGCCCGGCTCCGCCGACGGCCACGCCGGCAACCACTGGAGCGCCGACGACAAGGGCAACCTGACCCTGCTGCTGGCCGAATTCCGCAAGCAGCTCGACGCGTTGGGCGGCTCGCACAAGCTGCTCACCGCCTTCACCCCGGCCGACCCGGCGAAGGTCGCCGCGGGCTGGGACCTCACGAAGATCTTCAGCTCGCTGGACATCGCCAACGTCCAGGGCTACGACTTCCACGGCTCCGGCAGCGACAACTCCTGGGAACCCAACCGCACCGGCCCCCAGGCCAACCTCTACGCCGACCCGAACGACCCGTACAACTTCCACTTCAGCGTGGACGCGGCGGTCCAGACCTACCTCGGCGCCGGGGTCAACCCGCGCAAGCTCACCATCGGCTTCCCGTTCTACGGGCGCGGCTGGCAGGGCGTGGCGGACGGCGGCGCCTCCGGCGTGTGGCAGTCGGCGAACGGCGCTGCCCCGGGCCAGTTCGCCGAGGAGGCCGGCACCCGCGGCTACAACAACCTCATCACCGGTGTCCCCAACCTCACCGTCCACCACGACCCCAAGTCCGTTGCGACGTACGGCTACACCGGAACCGGCGGACAGTGGTGGACCTTCGACGACGCCTGGTCGATCACCCAGAAGACGGCCTACCTCAAGTCGAAGAACCTGCTCGGCGGCATGATCTGGGAGATGTCCGGCGACACTCCCTCCGGCACACTCATCAACGCACTCGACTCCGGGCTCAAATAGCCGGAGAGCACGTCCCGTTGGGCCGGTGAGGCCGCAAGGGCCGGCGCTCCGCGCAACGGAGCGCCGGCCCGCGCCTCACGGGCCCGACCCACCCCACGCACCCCGCGCGCCTCATGGACCTCACAGGCCTCACCGGCCACACGCGCCTCCCGTCACCGGGACGCCATCGCCGCCAGCTTCCTGGCCGCCCGGTACTGCCGCAGCACCTGCGCGAAGGTGGTGTGCCCCTGGGTGGTCCGGGCGAAGGCCCGCCAGGCCGGCGGCACCAGGCAGACCGCCGCGTGGAACAGGTACGGGCGCCGCTCGAAGGCGCCCAGCAGCTGCTTGCCGGCGCGCATCTCCACGCCCAGCCCGGCCTTGATGGCGAACGCGTAGTTCAGCGCCTCGCGCCGTACGTCCGCCGCCTTGCCCGCCTCCGCGACCTTCACCGCCCACTCGCCGGCCAGCCGACCCGAGCGCAGCGCGTACGAGATGCCCTCGCGGGTCCACGGCTCCAGCAGTCCGGCCGCGTCCCCGGCGACCAGCACCCGGCCGCGGGCGAGCGGGGAGTCCTCGGCCCGGCAGCGGGTCAGGTGCCCGGACTCCACGCTCGGGGAGAAGCCGGACAGCCCCAACCGCCGGATGTAGTCGGCGAGATACTGCTTGGTCCGCTCGCCGTCGCCGCGCGCCGAGATGACGCCGACGGTCAGGCTGCTCGACTCGGTCTTCGGGAACACCCAGCCGTAACTGCCGGGCAGCGGGCCCCAGTCGAGGTGGATCCGGCCGGACCAGTCCGCGGCGACCTGCGGCGGGACGGGGATCTCCGCCTCCAGGCCGAGGTCGATCTGGTCGAAGGTGACGCCGACGTGCCGGGCGATCCGGCTGGCACTGCCGTCCGCGCCGACCACCGCACGCGCCTCGAACGTGCGCCCGTCGGCCGCCGTCACCAGCGCCGTCCGGTGCTCGCCGCCGCGCTGCTCGACGCCGGTGACGGTCACTCCGGTGACCAGCACCGCCCCGGCCTGCTTGGCCGCCTGCACCAGGCGCAGGTCGAACTCGTCCCGGTTGACCAGGCCGAACAGCATCCGCCGGGACCGACGCGTCCGGGTGAACCGCCCGTCGTAGGCGAAGGTGACGGCGTGCACGCGGTCCTGCAACGGCAGCCGGAAGTCGGGCGGCAGGCTGTCCCGGGACGGGCCGATGATGCCGCCACCGCAGGTCTTGTAGCGGGGGTGCTCGGCCTTGTCGAGGAGCAGCACCCGCCGGCCCTGGACGGCGGCGGCGTGCGCGGCCGAGGCCCCGGCCGGTCCGGCGCCGACCACCACGACGTCCCAGACGCCGTCGAGCGGCTCGGGCGCCGACCGGCCGACCCGCGGCGCAGCCTCGGTCTCGGTCTCGGCCTCGAACACCGTCCCGGTCTCGGGCACCGTCCCGGTCTCGGGCACCGTCCCGGGCGCCCCCTCGGACGCCTCGCCTGACGGCTGACCTGACGACCGGCCTGACGGCCGTCCGGACACCTCGGCGTCGAGCGGCGAGGCCTCGGTGTCGAGTGGGCTGCGGGAATCGGAGCTTCCGGAGTCAGTCACGTCGAGCAATCCTATGCGTCCGCCGGGCCCGCTGGTGGCCGCGCCGCCCCGAACGCCAGACCGAACCCGACCGGATCCGCCGGGCCGATCCACCGGACCGAATCGCTGGGACGAATTGCCCGATCGAACTTGTTCGAGTGCGCCTATGATCGGCGGTACCCCAACCGACCCCTCCGCCCGCACCACCCCTCGGGCGGAGCCGCCCCCTCGGAGCCCCCGATGTCACAGCCCCTGGTCGACGCCGTCCGGTCCCTGATGGACCGTGCCCGCACCGACCTCGCCGAACTGGTCGCCTTCCCCTCGGTCGCCGACCCGCGCCAGTTCCCGGTCGAGGAGTGCGAGAAGGCCGCCCGCTGGGTCGCCGACGCCTTCGCCGCCGAGGGCCTGACCAACGTCCAGCTGCTGGACACCCCGGACGGCACCCAGTCCGTCTACGCCGAACTGCCCGGCCCCCAGGGCGCGCCGACCGTCCTGCTCTACTCGCACTACGACGTCCAGCCCCCGCTCGACGAGAACGCCTGGCTCAGCCCCGCCTTCGAACTGACCGAGCGTGACGGCCGCTGGTACGGGCGCGGCGCCGCCGACTGCAAGGGCAACATCCTGATGCACCTGACCGCCCTGCGGGCGCTGCGCCAGGCGTACGGCGACAGCTACCCGGTCGGTCTGAAGATCATCGTCGAGGGCTCGGAGGAGCAGGGCACCGGCGGCCTGGAGCGCTACGCCGAGGCCCACCCCGAGCTGCTCGCCGCCGACGCCATCGTCATCGGCGACACCGGCAACTTCGCCCTCGGCCTGCCCACCGTGACCGCCTCGCTGCGCGGCATGACGGTCGTCGAGGTCGCGATCACCACCCTGGCCGGCAACCTGCACTCCGGCGCCTTCGGCGGCGTCGCCCCGGACGCGCTGCAGTCGCTGGTCCGGATGCTCGCCTCGCTGCACGACGAGCACGGCGACGTCGCGGTGGCCGGGCTGACCGGCGGCCAGACCTGGAGCGGCGTCCAGTACCCGGAGGAGCAGTTCCGCTCCGACGCCAGGGTCCTCGACGGGGTCGCCCTGACCGGCACCGGCACCATCTCCGACCGTCTGTGGGCCCGCCCCGCGATCACCGTCCTCGGTATCGACGCCCCGCCGGTGATCGGCGCCACCTCCTCCGTCCAGGCCGCCGCCAAGGCCCTGGTCAGCCTGCGCGTCCCGCCGGGCAGCGACCCGACCGCCGCCCAGGACGCGCTGGTCGCCCACCTGGAGGCGCAGGTCCCGCTCGGTGCCCACCTGATCGTCGAACGCCAGGGCAAGGGCGCCCCGTTCAGCGCCGACACCACCGGCCCGGCGTACGAGGCGATGGGCGAGGCCATGGCCGAGGCCTTCGGCACCGAGATGGTCGCCTCCGGCGAGGGCGGCTCGATCCCGCTCTGCAACACGCTGCGCTCGCTCTACCCGAACGCCGAGATCGTGCTGATCGGCGTCGAGGAGCCGACCACCCAGATCCACGCGGTCAACGAGAGCGTCGACCCGCAGGAGCTGGAGCGGATGGCCCTCACCGAGGCCCTGTTCCTCCGCCGCTACGCCGAACTGCGTTCCGTCTGACGCACGTTGGTCCGGGGACCACCGGTGGTGGTCCCCGGCCCCGGCCGCCCGCCCCGGAACCTGCGGGCGGCACCCGCCACCACCGCGTAACCGACCGCGCCCACCGCGAGCCCGGCCCCGGCGCCGAAGCAGAACTCCGGGATCAGGTTCCGCCGCAACGGGGCCAGCCGGTGCAGCACCCCGGCCGCCGTCGCCGCGCCCAGGGCGGCGACGGCGACCCGGCGCGCCCGGGGAGCGAGTGCCACGGCCGGGCGGACCGGCTCCACGCCCCGCACCGCCCGCGCCGCCCAACCCGCCATCGCGGCCAGGGCCAGTGCCGAACTGCCGTACTGCAGTGCCGAGTAGAGCGGGACCCCGGCCACCTCCCGGTCCAGCACCGGAAGCAGCCGGACACCCAGTCGGCCCTCGTGGGTGAACGCGTCCCAGCCGACGTGGGTGGCCGCGCCGATCGCCGCCGACGCCGCGAACCACGCCGCCCCCGTACCGGCCCCACCGCCGGCGGGCCGCCGGACCGTCAGCGCCTCGGCCGCGCCCGCCCACCGGTCGGGCAGCAGCGCCACCAGCGGTGCACGCAGCAGACCGTGCCAGCCGACCACCAGCGCGCCCGCGATCGCCACGTCCAGCGTCGGCACGGCCCACCAGCGGTGCGTCAGACCGCCATGGCCGTACACGCCCGGCAGCAGCGACTCGGCGAAGAACGGGACGTCGGGCGCCATTGACCCGGCGACCAGCGCCGAGGCGACCAGCGGCCCGCGCTCCCCGGCGGCGCGCAGCAGGGGCAGGACGGCGGCGGGGTGGCTCAGTGTGAACGGCATGCCCCCATCTTCCCGCCCCTGCCGAGCCGTCGGCCAACGCCGGGGTGGTCCGGCGCCGGGGAGCCAGCGCCGGGGGGCTAGCGCCAGGGGGGCCAGCACCGGGGGGGGCTAGCGCCAGGGGGGTCCGGCACCCCGGGCGGCTACGCGGCGTCCGCGGTGCTGGCCAGGCCGAGCGCGACCCGGCGGCCCGCCTCCAGGTAGCGCAACTCGCCGCTGCGGCGAGCGTCCAGGGCCGCGGCGAGGCGGCGGTAGCGGCTCGGGGGCAGCAGGTCGGCGGCCTCGTCCAGGGTGACGAAGCGCCAGTCGCGCAGTTCCTCCGCCTGGAGCAGCAGGTTCTGGCGGGCGGCGGCGTCCAGTTGGCCGCCGTCGTACATCAGGCGCAGGCCGCCGCGGCGCGGGCCGGTGCGCGGCTCCCAGTCGACGGCGAGCAGGCGCAGCCCGGTCGGGTCGAGCCGCAGGCCCAGTTCCTCGGCCGTTTCGCGCAGGGCCGCGTCGGTGGGGGCCTCGCCGCGTTCGACCACGCCTCCGGGGAAGTCCCAGTCGGGTTTGTAGACGGGGTCGACGAGCAGGACGCGGTCCTGCTCGTCGAAGAACAGGACGGCGGAGGCCACGGTGTCCCCGGTCGGGTCGGGCGTCTGGACGATGGGGCAGCGGGCGGCACCGACCCGGACCAGTTCGGCGATCCGGTGGGCGGTCTCGAGGGGGGTGAGCTCGCTGGTGTCGAGCATCCGGGCGTCCTCGACCAGCCAGCGCCGGGCGGCCCGGTAGCGGGCCACGTGCTCGAAGCACCACGTGCGGACCCGCTCGCTGGTCTCCGGATCGCCCGGGCACTCGTCGCGGTGGGCGATACGGCGACGCAGGATCGTTTCTTCTGGATCCAGGACGAAGTGGTGCACCGCTATGCCGTGGGAGGCGAGGTCGCCGAAGATCTCGTCCCGGTAGTCCTCCCTGAGCAGCGTCATCGGGACCACCAGCGGGCCCGCGACCTCGCTGAGCAGCGCGGCCGCCGTCTCGGGGACGAGCCGGCGCCAGGCCGCCAGGTCCTGGAAGTCGGACACCGTCGCCAGCCGGTCGGCCGGGAGCATCCGGCGCAGGCCGAAGCCCACCAGCTCGGGATCGAAGAGCACGCTCCCGGGCAGCAGTTCCACCAGCTCGCGGCAGGCACTCGTCTTGCCCGCCCCGAATGTGCCATTGACCCAGACGATCACAACGTCCCCTGCCCTCGACTTGCCCCGATGCCGTTCGCACCGGGCAGCGCCCCCGTCGGCCGAACCAGCGCCACCCGTGGTGGTACCCGCGTCACGCCGCTCCCCATACCTCCCCGCCGCGCCCGCCGTTGCGCCCCAACCCGCCCTTTGACAGGGGCATGTGCCCAGGCCAGCCGCCTCCCGGGGGAAATATGTAGACCGGTCTACATCAAAGTTGCACCCTGCTCACACCCTGCGCGCACAGGAAGTCGGCCTGCCCGACTTCCTGTGCGCCATCATCTCCCCAGATCACCCCACATCTCCACCTCCACCCGACTATGTAGACCGACCGACAGATTTTCCCCGGAAATCTCTAGACCGGTCGACATAATTCAGTAGACCGGTCGACATATTCTTCCCCGCACCCCACGCGCACCCCTCGCGCGCCCCCCGGCGCCTGCTTGCGCCGCGCGCACCCCAGCACGTACAGAGGAACGATGAAGCTGCTCCCAGTCGGCCGCGTCGTCGTCATCGGCTCGGTCAACGCCGACCGCATCCTCCGCTGCCCCGTCCTCCCCGCCCCCGGCGAGACCGTCCTCGCCACCGCCGCCACCCAGGGGTTCGGCGGCAAGGGCGCGAACCAGGCGGTGGCGGCGGCGCACATGGGCGCCGCCACCCGCCTGGTCGCGAAGGTCGGGCGCGACGCCGACGGCGAGGCTGCGCTCGCCGACCTGCGCGGCGCGGAGGTCGAGACGGGCGCCGTGCTCACCCACCCCGACGCACCGACCGGGCAGGCGATCGTCATGGTCGACCCCGCCGGCGAGAACAGCATCGTCGTCGTCCCCGGCGCCAATGCCCACCTGACCGCCGCCGAGGTCACCGCCGCACTCGCCCGCCTCCACCTGCTCCCCGTCGACGTGCTCCACACCAGCGGCGAGGTCCCCGAGGAGTGCATCCGCGCGGCCGCCGCCGCCCTGCCCACCGACGGCGTCCACTGGGTTCACAACGCCGCCCCCGCCGGCACGCTCCCCGACACCAGTCCGACCGGGCGCCGCCCCCTGGTCGTCGCCAACGCCGTCGAGGCCCGCCAGCTGACCGGCGCCCCCACCGTCGAGGAGGCCGCCCGGGACCTCGCCCGCCGCGCCGACGGCGTCGTGCTCACCCTCGGCGGCGAGGGCGCGCTGGTCGCCACCGGGGAACGGTCGGCCCGGCTGCCCGCCCCCGCCGTCCAGGTCGTCGACACCACCGGTGCCGGCGACGTCTTCTGCGGCGCCCTCGCCGCCGAGCTCGCCCGCGGCGCCTCCCTCCCCGCCGCAGCGGCCGCCGCCGTGGCCGCCGGTGCGTTCGCCGTCACCGCCCTCGGCGCCCGCGGCGCCCTCCCCCGCCCGACCGACCTCTGACCAGCCACTGACCAGCCACTGACCAGCCGACGGCCGACGGAGCCGGGCAAGCTGGGCGGGCAGGCCGGGCCCGCTCCGAACTAGGGCGTGTCTGCCAGGCCCTAAGGGCGCCCGGGCCACAACCCCCAGACGCCCCTGCCCACTTGCCGAACAGCACTCGACCTACGGCCGCCCCATGTACGACGGGTAGTAGCCGCTGCTGATCCCCGAGATCCGGACCAGCGTCCCCGGCCGTGCCGCCTCGACGTACTGGTTGTTGCCCAGGTAGATCGCCACGTGCTGGATGCCCCGCTTGGTGCCGTTCGGGGACCAGAACAGCAGGTCGCCCCGGCGCAGCTGGCTGGCGTTGATGGGCGTGGCCGCCGCGTACTGGTCGTTGGCCATCCGCGGCAGGTTCACCCCGCCGCGCCGGAAGGCCTGCTGCACGAGGCCCGAGCAGTCGTACCCGTCCGGCCCGTTGCCCGCGGTCCGGAACGGCTTGCCCAGCTGGCTCAGCGCGAACTGCACGGCGGACTCGACGTTCTGGTCCCCCGCCACCGCCCCAGCGGGCGAGCCCGACGAGCCCGACGAGGACGATCCGGATGATCCGGATGATCCGGACGACGACGGGGACCCGTCCCCCGTCCGCGCCACGTACACGTCGTAGTGCGTCGTCCAGCGCCACTGCCCCTGACTGTTCTTGAACCAGTACCGCGAGCCATCCCACCCCTGCTTGATCCCCCCGCCCGACTTCGCACCCGCCGACGGGGACTTCGCCGCGGAGGAGGATCCGTCCCCCGTCCGCGCCACGTACACGTCGTAGTGCGTGGTCCAGCGCCACTGCCCCTGACTGCTCTTGAACCAGTACCGCGAGCCATCCCACCCGGCGTGCGCCGGTGCCGACTCGGCGGCTGCGGGGCTGACGCCGGTGCCGAGGCCGATCACACCCGCGCCGGCCACGATCACGGCCACCATGCCTATCCCCCGACGCACCCGCGCGGCCCGGGAGGGACGGACGGGGCGGACGGGGCGGACGGCAGCCGCCCGCTGGTCCGCGGTGGCGGCAGCGTGCTGCCCGGTCGGTTCGTCGGCGGCACCCGGCGCGCCGGTGTTGACGGTGGTCATCCTGCTGTCTTCCCTCACTGCTGCGAACTGCCGCCACGGGGGCGGCTGCGGAATCGGCTACGGACACGCACGTCCCGGTGAGACGGCACGTACGGCTCGGCAGACCCCGCCCGGCATGCCGCGGCTTCCGGTCGTACGACCGGGAGCCGCGGCATGCCGCCCAGGGATTCAGTTCTGCCTGCGTGTCACGGTAGGCACGCGTCCGCTCACGGCGCGCAGTGGAGTGAGCCAATGGAAGGGTTCACGGCCGGTGAGCACCGACGGGGCATCAGGGTGAAGGCCCGTCATCGGGGCGGCACCCCGGCGCCCCCTCACCCCTGCTGGTCGGCCTCCGCCAGCAGCTGCTTCTTCAGCACCTTTCCCAGCGCGTTCCTGGGCAGTTCGGGCACCAGCACGACCCGACGCGGCCGCTTGTGCGCGGACAGCCGCTCCGCCACGAAGGCCGTCAGCTGTTCCCCCGTCACAGCACCGTCCGGGATCACGTACGCGACGATGGCCTGCCCGAGGTCCTCGTCCGGCGCGCCGACCACCGCCGCGTCGGCGACTGCGGGGTGGTCGCGCAGCGCGGCCTCCACCTCGCCGGCGCCGATCCGGTAGCCGCCGCTCTTGATCAGGTCGACGGAGGCGCGACCGACGATCCGGTGGAAGCCGTCCTCGCCGATCACGGCGACGTCGCCGGTGCGGAACCAGCCGTCCGCCGTCCAGGCCTCGGCATCCGCGTCGGGCCGGTTGAGGTACCCGCTGAACAGGGTCGGCCCGGCGACCTGCAACTCGCCGACGCTCTCCCCGTCGGAGGGCACCGGCACGCCGTCCTCGCCGACCAGTCGGGTGCGCACCCCGTCCAGCGGCAGGCCGACGCTGCCGGGTCGGCGCTCGCCGTCCGCCCGGGTGCTGACGGTGATCAGCGACTCGGTCATCCCGTAGCGCTCGATCGGGGCGTGCCCGGTGAGCGCCGCCAGCTTCTCGAACACCGGTACCGGCAGCGGCGCGCTGCCGGAGACCAGCAGCCGGGCCGAGGCCAGCCGACCCGCCGACCCGGGGTCGGCCGCCACCCGGGACCAGACGGTCGGCACCCCGAAGTACAGGCTGCCGCCCGCGGCCGCGTACCGCGCCGGGGTGGGCCGCCCGGTGTGCACGAGCCGGCTGCCGGTCCGCAGGGCGCCGAGGACGCCGAGCAGCAGCCCGTGGACGTGGAACAGCGGCAGGCCGTGGACGAGGGTGTCCTCGGCGGTCCATTGCCAGGCCGCGGCGAGGGCGTCCAGGTCGGCGGCGATCGCCGCGCGCCGGATCACGGCTCCCTTGGGCGCCCCGGTGGTGCCGGAGGTGTAGAGGACGAAGCCGGTGGCGTCCGACGCGGGCTCGGCGTACGTGGTGGTGGCGCGTTCCACCGGGTCGACCGGTACCCCCGCCACCCCACCCGGCACGGCATCACCCACGGCGTGCGCGAGCAGCGCCGCACCCGAGTCGCGCAGGATGTGCTCGCGCTCCTTGGGCCCGGAGTCGGGCGGCAGCGGCACCACGGGCACGCCCGCGAGCAGACCGCCGACCACGGCGATGACGGTCTCGACGGCGGGCCGGGCGAGCACCGCGAGCGCGGGGGCACCGGCCACCCGGTCGGCGACGGCGGTCGCCGCGCCCAGCAGCTCCTCGCGGGACAGCGCCCGCCCGTCGATCCGCAGCGCGTCCGCCGCGTCCCCGTAGTCGCCCTGAAGTGCGGTCAGCAGTGCCATGCTTCCGTCCTCGCCCTCGTCTCACGCTGTCGCGCCGACTCTACGGGCCGCACCCGGCCCGCCCGTGCGCGGCGGCCGTCGGCTACCACCCGCCGGGCCCGTACCGGCCGACCGCCCGGCCTGCCTGCCTGCCTGCCGGTACCGGAAACGCCGGAGGGCGTGGCACCGGGTACCCGGTGCCACGCCCTCGGCTGTCGTGTGCGGGGATCAGCCCTTGCGGGCCTTCACCTCGGCGGTCAGCTGCGGCAGCACGGCGAACAGGTCGCCGACCACGCCGTAGTCGACCAACTCGAAGATCGGGGCCTCCGGGTCCTTGTTGACGGCCACGATGGTCTTCGAGGTCTGCATGCCGGCCCGGTGCTGGATGGCGCCGGAGATGCCCGCCGCGATGTACAGCTGCGGCGAGACCTGCTTGCCGGTCTGGCCGACCTGGTTGCTGTGCGGGTACCAGCCCGCGTCGACGGCGGCGCGCGAGGCACCGACGGCCGCGCCCAGCGCGTCCGCGAGCTCCTCGACGACGCCGAAGCCGGCCGCCTCGCCGACACCCCGGCCGCCCGAGACCACGATCGCGGCCTCGGTCAGCTCCGGACGCCCGGTCGAGACGCGCGGGGTGCGCGAGGTCACCTTGGCCGCGTTGCCGGTGAACTCCACCACCACGTTCTCCACCGCACCTGCGGCCGCAACGGCCTCGGGAGCCACGGCGTTCGGCTTCACGGTGATGACCGGCACGCCCTTCGTCACCTTCGACTTCACCTGGAAGGACGCGGCGAACACCGACTGGGTGGCGACCGGACCGCCGTCACCGGCCTCCAGGTCGATGGCGTCGGTGATGATGCCGGAGCCCAGGCGCAGTGCGACCCGGGCGGCGATCTCCTTGCCCTCGCCGGAGGAGGTGACCAGCACGGCGGCGGCGTCGTTGGCCTTGGCGATCTGGGCGAGGGCGTCCACCTTGGGGACGACCAGCTGGTCGGTGAACTCGGCGCCCTCGGCGACGTACACCTTGGCCGCGCCGTACTCCGCGGCCTTGGCGGCGAGGTCGGCGGCGGCGGCACCGGCGCCCAGCACGACCGCGGACGGCTCACCGATCCGGCGGGCCAGGGTCAGCAGTTCGAGGGCCGGCTTGCGGACCGCACCGTCGGCGTGGTCCACCAGAACCAGGATCTCAGCCATGATTCGTTGCTCCTGATCAATCGTTGGATGCGCGAACGGGGGGACTAGATGAACTTCTGGTCGGCGAGGAAGCCGGCGAGCTGCCTGCCGCTCTCGCCCTCGTCCTTGACGACCGTGCCCGCGGTCCGCGCCGGACGCGCCGCCACCGACTCCACCGCCGTCCACGCACCCCCCAGACCGACCTCGCCGGCCTCGATGCCCAGATCGTCCAGGTCCAGCGACTGGACCGGCTTCTTCTTCGCCGCCATGATCCCCTTGAACGACGGGTACCGGGCCTCACCCGACTGGTCCGTCACCGACACCACCGCCGGCAGCGCCGCCTCCACCAGCTCCGTCGCCGCGTCACCGTCACGACGGCCCCGCACCACACCGCCCTCGACCGACACCTCCGACAGCAGCGTCACCTGCGCCACCCCCAGCCGCTCCGCCAGCAACGCCGGCAGCACACCCATCGAACCGTCCGTCGACGCCATCCCACCGATCACCAGGTCGAACCCGGTCCGCTCCAGCGCCTTCGCCAGCACCGCCGACGTCCCGATCACATCCGAACCGTGGATGTCCTCGTCATTCACGTGCACGGCCTTGTCCGCACCCATCGACAACGCCTTGCGCAACGCGTCCTTCGCATCATCCGGCCCCACCGTCAGCACCGTCACCTCGGCACCCTCGTTCGCCTCAGCGATCCGCAGCGCCTGCTCCACGCCGTACTCGTCCAGCTCCGACAGAAGGCCGTCCACACCCTCCCGGTCGGTGGTGTGATCGTCCGCGAACCGACGGTCACCCGTCGCGTCCGGCACGTACTTCACACAGACAACGATCCTCAAGCTCACGGCCTGTCTCCTGTACTGGTCTCGTCCGGCGGCTGCGGCTGTGCAAGCGGGCGCGAACACGGCACGCACCCGCTCCGGGCAGCGTGTTCCCGTGCCGGTCCGGAACTTCCTGGCAGCATACTCGGCAGTAGCACAGCGGCCACTACTGGCCAGTAGCTTAGGTCGGACGGCTGCACTTCCACCTGCGCCCATCCTGCCCCAACGCAACCCCGACACCACCCGATGGGGGCGGCATATCCGCCGCGGGATCGCCGGGCCCGGCGGCTAACAGATAACAGCGAACGAAATCTGTTATCTGTTCGCTGTTATCTGTCTTCTGTCAGCTGTTACCTGCTCGCCCTCGACCGCCGCCGCCCGCCGCGCCCCCGCTCACACCGCCCGGCCGAGCGCCGCGATCACATCCGCCTTGCGTGGCAGCCCGGCCGCCCGGCGCACCACCCGACCGCCCGCGTCCAGCACCAGGACGGTCGGCGTGCGCAGGATCTCCAGCCGGCGGACCAGTTCCAGCCGCTCCTCGGCGTCCACCTCGACATGCGTCACCCCGTCGACCATCCCGGCCACCTCCGCGAGCACCCGGCGGGTGGCCCGGCACGGCTGGCAGAACGCCGTCGAGAACTGCACCAGCGTCGCCCGCTCGCCGAGCGCCCCACCCAGCTCCGCCTCCGTCAGCCGTACCGCCCCGTCCTTGGTGCGCACCCTCAGCCTCCCGTCGCGCCTGACCCGTAGCAGCCCGAACGTGGTCGCCAGCGCCAGCACGACGACGCACACCACCAACCCGGTCATCCCCCCAGTCTGCGGCAGCGGCCCCGGGCCTCGAAAGGGAGGTCGACCACCGGGGCCGGGCCCGCGTACGATCACCGGGTGGACTCTGACCGCACCGCACCGCCGTTGCCGACCTCCCGCCGCGTCGTCAGCCTGGGCCGGGCCACCACCACCCGCTGTCGCTGACGCGCCCCGCCGCCGCCCGTCGCGACCATCCCGGAGCCCTCGTGCAGATAGACCCCCGCGGTCCCCGCTTCGCCGCCGCGCTCACCTCTGTCGTCCTGGCCGCCGCCCTCATCACCGGCAGCGGAGTGCTGCTAGCCGCCCAGGCCCTCGTGTTCGCACTCGGCGCGTTCGGCGGCCTGCGACTCTCTCCTTACGGCTGGCTGTACCAGGCCTTCCTCCTCCCCCGACTGGCCTCGCCCTCGGAGACCGAGGACGAGCGACCGCCCCGCTTCGCGCAGGGCGTCGGCCTGGTGTTCGCCGCCGTCGGCGCCCTCGGCTTCCTCACCGGAGTGACCTGGCTCGGCTTGCTGGCGACGGCCGTCGCCCTGGCCGCGGCCTTCCTCAACGCCGTGTTCGGCTACTGCCTCGGCTGCGAGATCTACCCCCTCGTCCGGCGCGCCCAGGGGCGCCTCGGCGCCTGACCGCCCCCCTCTGGGTCTCCGGGACGGACCGGGACCCCAGGTCGCCGGGGAGGGGAAAAGTTCCCACCCGAACTCATCACGGAGATCACACCGCGAATATCCGCTTGACCGCACGGCTCAGGTGACAGCAGGCACTCGTTCGGGGGATCATCTCCGTGAATCACCCGTGACCGCCGCGGCGTGCCGCGCTCCGGTCGGCCCCCGCTCAGCGACGCGGGTACCCGCCGTACCGGGCTCCGGCCCGTGGAAGTCAGGACTGACCGTGGCAGAGTTCGTGTACCCGCCGGTGATCGGCGCCGCACTCACCGCCTTCCGTGCGCTCGACGTGCGGATCAAGATCGTAGGCGCCGAGAACATCCCCGCCAGGGGCGGAGCCGTACTGGTCAGCAATCACATCAGCTACCTGGACTTCCTCTTCGCCGGCCTCGGCGCCTACCGCGGCGGCAAGCGCAAGACCCGCTTCATGGCCAAGGACGACGTCTTCAAGCACCGGGTCTCCGGCCCGCTGATGCGCGGCATGAAGCACATCCCGGTCGACCGCACCGACGGGCAGCCCGCGTACGAGGCCGCCGTGCGTGCCCTCAAGGCCGGCGAGGTCGTCGGGGTGTTCCCCGAGGCGACCATCAGCCGCTCGTTCATGCTGAAGAAGTTCAAGACCGGCGCCGCCCGGATGGCCGCCGACTCCGGCACCCCACTGCTGCCCGTCATCCTCTGGGGCACCCAGCAGCTCTGGACCAAGGGCCGCCCGAAGACCCTGACCAAGCGCCACGTCCCGGTCACCATCATGATCGGCGAACCGATTCACCTCGGTCCGGACGACAAGCCCGTCATGGTCACCAGACGGCTGCGCGCGGCCATGAGCGAGATGCTCGACCAGGCCCAGCGCGGGTACCCCGGCAAGCCCTCGGGCCCGGACGACACTTGGTGGCTGCCCACCCACCTCGGCGGCACCGCGCCCACCCTGGAGGTCGCCGAGGCCGAGGACGAGGCGGAGGCCCTCGCCAAGGCCGAGCGTCGCGCAGCCCGGGGCTGACCCGGTCCCGCCCCCGTTCCACCCCGTGCCGCCACTCCGCGAGGCCCTCTACTCCGTGTGACCGACCGGACGCGAGGCGTCGCGTGTCGCCCGGTCGCCGACGCTCCCCGTCTGACACAGTGACAGCCCCTTTGCGGGGCCTTCGTCCTGAATCGGAGACGGAGCGAACGTCGGAGAGGTCGGAAAGGTCGGAACGGACATGACACGGATGACCCGCACGCGGCAGTCGCCCCGGTCCACACCCAAAGCCCGCACCCGCGCAAGCGCCGGTGCGGGCCTTCTGCTGCTGGGCACCCTGCTCACCGGATGCGGCGCCGAACCCGGCGAGATCCCCCTGTCCGAGATCCAAGCGGACAGCCCCTCCGCCGCACCCGGACCGACGACCGCCACCGCGAGCGCCGACGCCGCGAGCCCCGGCGCGGTCGGCGCCGCCGCCGGAACGCCCGCAGCCACCGCGCACAACGGTCTGATCGTCGGCGGGGCCTTCCTCAACTCCGCCCGCACCACCAGCGCCATCGTCGCCATCGCACCCGACGGCACCAACCGGCGCCAGGTCACCCAGCCACCCGACCGCGCCCGCGACGACCGCCCCGACTGGTCCCCCGACGGCAGCACGATCGCCTTCGACCGAACCGACCCGCGGAGCGGAGCCGCCCGCCTCTGGACGGTCTCCACCACCGGCGACGACGCCCACCAGATCAGCCAGCTCTGCGAGACCGGCACCGCCGACTGCGCCAACGAGGACGAACGCGCCCCCGCCTACTCGCCCGACGGCAAGCAACTCGCCTTCAGCCGCTCCTGGGGCGCCCTCGACCGCGCCGACAACGACCAGGTCCAGTACTCGGACCTCTACCTGATGAGCCCCGACGGCACCGACGTCCAGCGGCTCACCTTCCTCACCAACGACAAGCCTCACTCCGGGCAGGTCAGCAACCCCAGTTGGTCCCCCGACGGCAAGCAGCTCACTTTCGAGTACCGCACCAGTGCCACCGGTCAGCCCGCCAACAGCCGCGCCATCTACATCGTCGCCGCGGACGGCACCGGGCTGCGGCAGCTCACCCCCTGGGAACTGCGCGCCGGAGACCGCGCCAACTGGTCCCCCGACGGCACCCAGATCCTCTTCACCACCTACCCAGCCAGCCCCGGCAACGCCCCCGGCGGCGGCATCTACACCGTCCACCCCGACGGCACCGCCATCGGCGCGCTGACCCCCGCCCCGTCCAACGTCTTCTACGGCACCGCGTCCTACGCGCCCGACGGCAAGTCCATCGTCTTCGCCCAGACCCCCGCCGGCGCCCGCGCCGACGCCGATCTCTACAGCATGCGGCCGGACGGAACGGGCATCGCCCGGCTCACCGACGGCAGGGACGCGTGGCTGACCCGACCGGCGTGGGGAACGGCGGCGGTGCCGGTCCAGCCCCAACCCGACACCCAGGCGCCGGTCCAGGCGAAACCACGGCCACGACCACAGGAAGAGGATGAAGAGCCCCAGGACGAGTGAGCCACGACGCAAACGCAAAGAACCCCCATCCGGTCTCCCGGATGGGGGTTCTTTGTGAATGATTGTTCGGCGGCGTCCTACTCTCCCACAGGGTCCCCCCTGCAGTACCATCGGCGCTGTAAGGCTTAGC
>NZ_JBIVAX010000033.1:85756-91521 GCF_044745805.1 Kitasatospora sp. NPDC086801 | reverse complement strand
CCGGCGCGGGCCGCGGCGGGGGGCGCCCCCCCCCCCCCCCCCCGCGCCCCCCCCCCCCCCCCCCCCCGGGGGGCCCCCCCCCCCCCCCCCCCGCGGGGGGGGGGCCCCCCCCCCCCCCCCCCCCCCCCCCGGCCCGCCGTCGGACCCGCCGCCCGATGCGCCGTCAGCCCGCCCGGAGCGCCCGGAGCGCCCGCCGGCCCCGGCCTTTCACATAATTCCGCGCCGCCTTCGCCCAATTCCCGCGCGTCGCCGTGCGGCACACGCCGGTCATCGTTCCCGTGCGGCTCCACCCGATTCCACGTCCGCCCCTTCCGCCCCGCACCGGTAGGGACCGGTTCCGGAATTCGGGCTATTCACTGTATGGAATCCCCGCATTCCGGGTGTCCACAGTTGACTGTTTTTTAGCAACGAATTGCTCGACCATGAGCCAATTTGCGCACTGGTTCTGTCATGTTCTAACCAACGTTCTCGACTCCGGAACGCCATGGCCCCTTGCCGGCCCCCACAGCCGGCCAGAGGAGGATCCGTTGCGCCCCCGCTCTCTTGCCCTCGCCGCGGCGATAGCCGTACTGCCGCTGACCGCCGTCTCGCTCGGTGTCTCCACCGCGCAGGCCGCCCCCGCTCCCCGTGTCGCGCTCCCGAACACCGTCAACCCGGCGGTGGCCCACTCGGAGAAGAAGGGCGACGTCCCGGCCGAGCAGCAGATCTCGGTGGCCGTCAGCCTGAAGCTGCGTGACACCGACGCCCTGGACCGCTTCCTCACCGCGGTCGCCACCCCCGGCACCCCCGAGTTCGGCAAGTACCTGACGCCGGAGCAGTTCACCGCCCGGTTCGGGCCGACCCAGGCCGCCGTCGACCAGGTCAAGACCTACCTGGCCGCCCAGGGCCTGACCGTCACCGAGGTGAGCGCCAACCGCCAGGTGGTCAGCGCCCACGGCACCAACGCGCAGATCTCGCAGGCCTTCGGCACCCACGAGAGCTCCTACCTCGACCCGCAGCAGCAGCGCGCCTTCTTCGCCAACGACGCCGCCGCCTCCGTCCCGGCCGACCTGGCCGGCGTGGTCCAGGGCGTGAGCGGCCTGGACAACCACGCGGTCCGCAAGAACCGCCTGGCCAAGCCGAACTCCGTCACCCCGCACACGGCCTCCTCGACCCCGAGCGGCTTCGGCCCGTCGCAGTACGACGGCGCCTACAACCTGAACAAGACCGGCGCCGACGGCACCGGCACGACGGTCGCCCTCTGGGAGTTCGACGGCTACTCGTCCTCCAACCTGACCACCTACGACTCGCAGTACGGCCTGTCCGGCCCGGCCGTCTCCACGGTCTCGGTGGACGGCGCCAACTACGACTCCGCCCCCGGCCAGGGCCAGGGCGAGGTCGAGCTGGACAGCGAGATCGTCCGCGGCGCGGCGCCGAAGGCGACCCAGCTGGTCTACGAGGCGCCCAACAGCGACCAGGGCGAGATCGACATGGCCAACAAGATCGTGGCCGACAACCAGGTCTCGGTCGTCTCGATCTCGTGGGGCTCCTGCGAGCCGGACACCACCGCCGCCTCGATGACGGCGGTCGACAACGCCTTCAAGCAGGCCGCCGCCCAGGGCATCTCGATCTTCTCCGCCTCCGGTGACGACGGCTCCCGCGACTGCACCCGCTCCACCAGCGGCTCGTCGGTCAAGGCGGTCGACTTCCCGGCGTCCAGCCCGCACCAGACCGGCGTCGGCGGCACCAACCTCCAGGTGTCCGGCACCTCGTACTCCTCGGAGAGCGCCTGGAGCGGCGCCGGCGGCGGCGTCTCCACCGTGTTCAACAAGCCGACCTGGCAGACCGGCACCGGCACCATGCGCACCGTCCCGGACGTCTCCTCCAACGCCGACCCGGCGAGCGGCTTCGCGATCTACACGGCCGGCTCCTGGCAGGTCTACGGCGGCACCAGCGCGGCGGCGCCGCTGTGGGCCGGCTACGCGGCCCAGTTCAACCAGAAGGCCAAGGCGGCCGGCCAGCCGGTCCTGGGCGAGGCGAACCCGAAGCTGTACGCGGTCGCGACCGGCAGCGGCTACGCCGGCGCCTTCCACGACGTGACCAGCGGCTCCAACCAGGACTTCCCGGCCGGGACGGGCTACGACCAGGTCACCGGCTGGGGCACCCCGATCGCCGACGGCCTGACCACCGCCCTGCTCGGCGGCGGCACCACCCCGCCGCCCACCGGCGGCTGCACCGCGGCCCAGCTGGTCGGCAACGGCGGCTTCGAGACCGGTACCGCGGCCCCGTGGACCACCTCCAGCGGCGTGGTCGACAACAGCTCCTCGCAGCCGGCCCACTCGGGCAGCTGGAAGGCCTGGCTGGACGGCTACGGCAGCGCCCACACCGACACCCTGTCGCAGACCCTCTCGGTGCCGGCCGGCTGCACGTCCGCCAGCCTCACCTTCTGGCTGCACATCGACACCGCGGAGACCGGCACCACCGCGTACGACAAGCTGACCGTCCAGGCCAACGGCACCACGCTGGCGACGTACTCCAACGTGAACGCCGCCGCCGGCTACGTGAAGCGCACCCTGGACCTCTCCTCCTTCGCCGGCAAGACCGTGACCGTCAAGTTCACCGGCACCGAGGACGGCTCCGCCCAGACCAGCTTCGTGATCGACGACATCGCACTGAACGTCAACTGATCACCGTCAGGTAGCTCCACCGAACCCCCGCCGGGGCGGCGCCGTCAGGGCCCGCCCCGGCGGTGTGCGTCCACCCGTCCCGGCGGGCGGCGGGGGCGGGCGGCGAAGGCCGGTGTTTCCGAACTGTTTCAAGATCACTAACCCTTCGGTCCACCTGCCGTGACCACTGTCATACGCACGACTGATGACGTAGCCTCTCGACCGTGCATAGGGTTCCCCAAAGCTCGGTGAAGCCGTCGGCGGCGCTCCTCGGCGCCGACCAGGCCCCTCCGAACTCACCTGGTGGGGAGGGTTACCGCATGGCCGCACAGCAGCCTCAGGACTCCGCGCGACTCCGGCTGGTCGGACCGCGCCCGGAGCGCCCCGGCCCGTCCGTACCCGCACCGCCGCCGACCCCCCCGCACGCCGGGCGGCCCACCGCCCCGGGCGGCTTCGCGGACACCCTGCACCTGGCCATCGAGGGCAGTGGCCTCAGCCTGGACCGGATCAGAGCCGCCCTCACCCAACGTGGCGTCAGGGTCAGCGTCACGACGCTGAGTTACTGGCGGCGCGGGCGCAGTCAGCCCGAGCGGGCCAGCTCGCTGAGAGCCGTCCACCTGCTGGAGGAACTGCTCGGGCTGCCGCACAGCGCGCTCACCTCGCTGCTCGGCCCGCCGCGCCCGCGCGGCCGCTGGGCCGCCGCCGCGAACACCTGCCACCTCGGCCTGGAGGACGTCTGGCCGGGCGAGCGGCAGATCGCGGACATCTTCGCCGAGCTGGACGCCCCGCCGCAGGGCGAACTGGAGCGGCTGAGCATCCACGACTCGTACTACGTGGACGCCGAGCGGCGCGGCAACCTGCTGCGGATGCGCCAGGTGGTGCGCGCCACCGTCGGCGGCGTGGGCCGCTGCCTGGTCGTGCACAAGGCCGACCAGGAGGCGACCGGCTGCCCGGAGATCACCTCGGTGCGGCACGGCCGGCTGGGCCGGGTCCGGCGCCGTCCGGAGGCCGGTCTGACCGTCGGCGAGCTGATGCTGGACCGCCCGCTGGCGCTCGGCGACAGCACGGTCTTCGAGTACGAGGTGGAGATCCCGCCGGGCGGCCCGACGCTGGAGTACAGCCGCCGCTTCGCCACCCCGGTGCGCGAGTACGTGCTCCAGGTGCACTTCGACCCGGCGGCCGTCCCGGCGCACTGCGAGCGCTACGACCGCGAGCCGGGCGCGGACGTCGACCACCGCCGCGAGCAGCTCTGGATCGGCGCCTCCGCGAGCGCCCACGTGCTCGCCCCGGACCAGCAGCCCGGGCACATCGGCATCCGCTGGGAGTGGCAGTAGCCGTCCCCGGCGCCTCGACCGGCCCGCGCACCCCTGCTGACCTGCACCGATCCCGGGCACTCCGCGGCCGGCCCGCCCCCGCCCGCGCCTGACCGCCCGCCAGGTCCCGCACCGGCACTACCGCCTCCGCCACGCCCCCGCCACGCCCGGGCCGCCGAACGGTCGTCACCCGCCCGGCGCAATCCGCCGCGCCACGGCCCGCCCGCTTTGGGACTTTGGTCCCGATAACACGCGGTGCCGACCCGGGAAGGTCCAGTCCTGTCACGCCGTCAGGCGTCGACCAGGACGACCGCAGGAAAGAGGCGGAGCATGACCCGTACCGACCACCTGTCCCCGCTGCTGGAATTCGACGAGGTCGAACCGGACGAGGACTGCATGTGCGGGGGCTGCAGCGCCCGTCGGCGCGCCCGGCTGCACGCCGCACCGGTGCACGAGGGCGGCCACGCCGCGGCCCACAGCATCCGCCGCCGGGCCGCCGTGCTGGTGGCCGCCGTGGGCACCGCGATAGGCGGCGGGACGGCCGCCGCCGGTCACGCCACCGCGGCCCCCGGCCCCACCCCGGGCGGCAGCAGCACCGCCCAGCCCCCGCAGACCCCGCAGGGAGAGGTCAGCGGCCTCTACGGCCGGCCCCTCCCCCAGCCTTCGGCCGGGAGGTACCCCCAGGACGCCCGCTCCTTCGCCGCCCCGCGCGGCGCCGCCCAGGCGCCCACCCGGGCGCAGATCATCCAGCGCGCCCAGGGCTGGGTCGACCAGCAGGTCCCGTACGGCATGGGCAGCTACTGGTCGGACGGCTACCGGCAGGACTGCTCCGGCTTCGTCTCGATGGCCTGGGGCCTCGGCAGCAACCAGACCACCTGGACCCTGCCGAACTTCGCCGAGCGGATCGACAGGGCCGACCTCCAGCCCGGCGACGTGCTGATCTACAACAACCCGGCCAGCCCGCAGTCCGGGTCGCACGTGGCGATCTTCGGCGGCTGGACGGACTCCTCCCGCACCCGCTACCTCGCCTACGAGCAGACCGCCCCCGGCACCAAGAAGCGCGACACCCCGTACGCCTACTGGAACAACTCCGGCGCCTACGTGCCCTACCGCTACACCGGCCTGTCCGGCGGCAGCGACGACGGCACCACGGCCACCGCCTTCCCGGGCGCGGACAAGTTCGGCCCCGGCGCGAACAACGCGTACGTCACCGAGCTCGGCCGGCTGCTGGTGCAGCGCGGCGGTGCCCGGTTCTACTCCGAGGGCCCCGACCCGCGCTGGGGCGAGGCCGACCGCCAGGCCACCCAGGCGTTCCAGCAGGCCCAGGGCTGGCGCGGCGCCGAGGCCGACGGCATCCCCGGCAAGGACACCTGGGACTACCTGGTGAACGGCAAGGGCCGCGACATCGGCGCCGGCACCACCGGCACCACCCCGCTGCCGCCGCCGGTCCGGCCCGGCACCGGGGCGCCCGCCTTCCCCGGCCGGCAGCACTTCGGCCCGGGCCAGAACAACGACCAGGTCCGCCTGCTGGGCGAGCAGTTGGTCCGCAAGGGCTTCGGCGGCGCGTACGGCGTCGGCCCCGGCCCGCGCTGGAGCGAGAGCGACCGGCGGGCCGTCCAGGCCTTCCAGCAGGCCCAGGGCTGGCACGGCGCCGAGGCCGACGGCTACCCCGGCCCGGACACCTGGCGCCGGCTCTTCGCCTGACGCCCTGTGTCGTGGGGGCCCCCCCCCCCCGGCGGGGGGGGCCCCCCCCCCCCCCCCCCGGCGTCGGCGGCCCCCCGTGGTAGAGCCCCCACCCGCCCCGGGG
>NZ_JBIVAX010000033.1:0-85746 GCF_044745805.1 Kitasatospora sp. NPDC086801 | reverse complement strand
GGCCGACCGGCCCTCCCCGCCGGCCCGGGGGGGGCCCGGCGCCGCGCCCGCGGCCCCCCCGGCCCCGCCCGCGGGGGGCGGGCTCGGGGCGGGCCGCCGGGGGGGGGGGGCCCCCCCCCGCCGGGGGGGGGGGCCCCCACGCCTCACCCCTGCGGCTTCGACGACATCCAGTGGAAGAGCCCCATCGCGACGCTGGTGGCCAGGTTGAAGCTGGACACCCCCGGCTGCATCGGCACCGAGACCAGGTGGTCCGCCCGCTCCTTGAGTTCCGCCGAGACGCCGTGCCGCTCGGTGCCGAAGGCGAGCAGCGCGTCGTCCGGGAACGGCAGCGTCCGGATGTCCGCGCCCTCCGGGTCCAGCACGTACAGCGGCCCGGCGGGCAGCTCCGGCAGGGCCAGCCGCTCCACCGCGGTGGCGAAGTGCAGGCCGGCGCTGCCGCGCAGCACGGTCGGGTGCCAGGGGTCCAGATCGCCGGTGGTCACCACCCCGGTGGCGCCGAAGCCGGCCGCCAGCCGGATCACCGCCCCGACGTTGCCCAGGTTGCGCGGGTTCTCCAGCAGCACGACCGGCGCCGGGCGCGGCCGCCGGGCCAGCGCCGCCAGGTTCGCCGCGACGGACGGCCGGGCGGCCAGGGCGACCACCCCGGTCGGGTGCAGCCGGGGCGCCAGCGTCCGCAGCCGCTCCTCGGGCAGTTCCACCGCCAGTGCGTCCAGCGCCGGTGCGACGTCCGGTGCCAGTTCCCCGGCCAGGGCCAGCAGCGCCGCCCGGTCGGCGGTCAGCACCCGCCGGACGTCCCCGCCGAAGCGCAGTGCGTGCTTCAGCGGGTGGAACCCGTCCAGCAGGACGGCCCCCGGCTCCCGTTCCGCCGCCCGCCACGCCCGCAGCACCTCGTCGTCCATGGCGTTCACTCTGCCACCCCGTCCGAAACCGCCCCGCCCGGAGCCACCCCGCCCACGACCACCCCGCCCGGAGCCACCCCGCCCGGGTCGGGCTCGCCGGGGCGCCCGGCGGCGGCGATCACCTCGTCGAAGCCGAGCGGCCGGCCGGTCGGGCCGCCCGGATCGGCGGCCAGCCCGGCGAGCGCGAGGTCCAGGTGCCGGTGGACCAGCGAGCCGTCCGCGTCGAGCGCGGCCAGCGCGCCCGGCAGCGGGCGGGACACCCGGACGCAGAGCAGCACCAGGTCGCCCATCCCCACGTCGGCCCGCAGCCGCCCGGCGTCCCGGGCGGCGCGCAACAGCGCCTCGACCGCGGTGACGGTGCCCCGGCGGACGGCGACCAGGTCCTGGTCCACCACCAGCCGCTCCAGCAGCACCACGATCGCCGCGCCCATCCGCAGGTCGGCGGCGGCGTGCACGAAGCGGCGCAGCGCCCGGTACGGGTCGGCCTCGTCGCGGCGGGCCTGTTCGGCGGCCTCGGTGAGCCGGGCCAGCAGGTCGGTGACCAGGGCGCGGACCAGGGCCTCCCGGTCGGGGAAGCGCCGGTAGAGGGTGGCCGGGCCGACGCCGGCCCGCCGGACCACGGCGTCCAGCGGGGCGTCCGGCCCCCGCTCCAGGAACACCTCGCAGGCGGCGTCCAGGATCCTGCGCCGGCTGCGTTCCGCGTCGGCCCTCATCGGCAACTCCCTAACCGGAGAAATTCTCTCCCCCTATGCTAGCGTCAGCGAAGCGGAGAAAATCTCTCCGTATCGTTGAGGAGCCGAGGAGTGACGCCGTGACCACCACCGCGCTCACCGTCCACACCGACATCGACGGCACCGGCCACCCGCGCGAGGCCGTCCTCGCCTGGGAGCTCGACCGCGCCCGTACCGCCCTGCGCCTGCTCAAGCAGCGCCTCGGCGACGACCGGATGCGCGAACTGCTCACCCCCGACACCACCGCCGCCGACACCGCCCTGGCCGCCTGGGCCCACGCCTCCGGCGGCCGGTGGCGCACCGCCGTCACCGAGATCACCGCCCCCGGCATCGACGCCGCGCGTTTCCTCACCTGGTGGCAGGGCCGCCTGCACGCCCCCGACCGGGAGGCCCTGCTCGCCGCCAACCCCGAGCACTACCTGGCCGACTCCACCGGCGAACGGGTCGAGATCATCGAGACCCTCGGCGTCGGCCCGGCCCGCTTCTTCCTTCGCTTCCACGACGACGTCCCGATCGCCGGGCCCGGCCACCAGGCCTTCCCGGTCCGCATCGGCGGCACCGGCACCCTCGCCGACGGCACCGAGGTGCTGCGGGTGATGCACGAGTTCGCCGACACCCCGGACGGCCTGCGGATCCGCCTCACCGTCCAGTTCCCCGAGGCCGCGCCCGCCGCCCTCGGCACCGGCCACCAGTGGCACTTCGCCTGCGAGTTCGCCAACTGGCTGGAGGCCGCCGCCCGCGCCGCCTGACGCCCCGGCGCCGCCTCCCGGGGGGCGGCGCCTACGGCGCCCCCCGCACGTCCTCCCGCCCCCGCAACGCCCGCTCCAGGTCCTTCAGCGCCTGCCCCAGCAGCCGCGTCCCCGCCCGCACCACGTCCCGCTGCACCCCCGCCGGCGCCTGCGCCAGCCGTTCCTCCAGCCGCGCCTGCGCCTCCCGCACGCCGCCGAACTCCACCGGCTGCCCGGTGAGCAGCGCCGCCGCCGCGAGCGCGGTGGCCAGCCGCAGCTCCTCCGCGTACTCCGCCGTCCCCGGCACCGGGTCGGCGTCGGCGGCCGGCAGGTGCGCCTCCAGCAGGACGGCGACCCGCCCGAGGTGCCCGACGGCCGCCCGGGCCCGGTCGACCTGGCGCCGGGACACCCCGGGCAGCCCGGAGGCGTGCCGGCCGGGTTCGGCGTCGGCGCGCTGCATGGCCTGGAGCAGTTCCGAGCGGGCCTCCCGGGAGTCCAGCAGCGCGGCCCGCACCGCCCGCCCGCGCGGCGCGGCCGGGTCCTCGTAGCCGGCGATCACCGCGGCCGCGTACCGCCCGGCGGCGGCGAGCCACTCGGCCAGCCGCTCCCCGAGCCTGGCGGTCTGCCAGGTCGGGAACAGCGCGTACGTCACCAGCGCCACCGACCCGCCGAGCAGCGTGAGCCCGACCCGTTCGAAGGCCGTCGTGAGCGGGTTCCCGGCCTGGAGCCCGAGCAGGAACACCACGTACGTCGAGATGCCGACCGTCGTCAGCGCGTACCCGGTCCGGAACGCGAGGTACGACCCGCCGATGCACAGCACGGCCAGCGCGGCCAGCACCCACTGCCCGGGGTGGGTGAGCTGCACCACCAGCGTCGAGACGGCGACCCCGACGACCGTCCCGGCCAGCCGGGCGACACCCCGGCTGTAGGTCTGGGCGAAGTCCGGCCGCATCACCATCGCGGCGGTCATCGGCGCCCAGTAGCCGTGGTGGAACCCGACCAACCGGGCCAGCAGGTAGGCAACGGTGACCACCCCGGCGAGCCGGACGGCGTGCTGGAAGATCGCCGAGCGCGGCCGCAGCTGCCGACGCACCGTCCGCAGCGCGACCGGCAGCATCCGGAGGATCGACGGCCGGTGCAGCGCCCCGCCCGCGCCGACCACGGGCGTGGTGATGGTGTCCGCGTCACCCCGCTCCAGCGTGTCCGCGGCCTTCCGCAGCAGCCCGCCCAGCCGCCGGGCCGAACGCCGGGCCGCCCCCTGCAACCGCGGTCCCTCGTCCGGCGGGACCAGGGTGAGCGTGGGCGCCGAGCGGGGGAGCCGCACGGGGTCGCCGGTGCGGACGGCCCGGGCCAGGGCGTCCATGACCTCGGCGGCGGCCGCCAGCACCTCGCGGGCCCGGTCGCGTTCGGGCCCCTCCTCCGGGGCGCCCACCTTGGGGTCGGCGAGCGCGGCCAGGGTGGGCCGGATGCGCTCGGCGAGGCCGCGCAGGCCGCGCAGTTCGGCCGGCCGGTGGCGGTCCTGCCAGGGGGTCAGGGCGGCGGCGTACCGGGCCGTCATGAACGGCGCCGGATCGACGTGCGCGGTCGGATCCTGCCTCAACCGGCGTGCGTAGTCGGCGAGTTCAGCGTAGGTGTCGGCGAGGGCGTCCCGCTGGGCGCTCCAGCTCCCGATCGGCCACAGGGTGATGACGACGGCTTGGACGACCCCACCGAGCGCGGCGACCAGTCCGTGTCCGAGCGCGGCGGCCGCGCTGACCGGCAGCTGGACGACGATCAGCATCACCGAGACGGTGTTGGTCGCGACCACCCCGGCGGTCGGCCCGATCGCCCAGGCGAGCCCGGCGCCGAAGGCCCACACCGCGAGCAGCACCGGGAACAGCCCGGGGACCCCGGCCGCCAGGTAGCCGAGGAAGGTGCTGATCCCGAGCCCGGCCCCGGCCGCGACGGCGAGGCTGGCCCGGGGCCGGAAGCTGCGCTGGAAGGTGGCCGTGCCGGCGATGAAGGCGCCCATCGCGGCCGAGGTGGCGAGCGCGACCCCGCCGAGCGCGAGGGTGGGGAAGAGCACCAGGGCCACCGCGACGGCCCCGCGCAGGGCCCGCTTGGGATCGGTGAGCGCCCGGTCGAGGGTGAGTCCGGTCCGCGCGGTGTCGCGAAGGGCGGCGAACCAGGACATACGGGTCAGCCTAGGCGACCGGCTTCCGTGACCGCCGGATCCGCCGCAGCCGCGCCGCAGCCCAGAGCAGCGCGCCGGTCGGCAGGAACACCGCGTCCGCCGCGATCATCGCGAGCGAGAACACCGGCAGCCCGAGCAGCAGCGCGATCCCCAGGTGCTCGGCCAGCAGCACGGCCAGCAGCACGTTCTTGACCCGCCGGTTGAGCAGCGTGAACGGGAACGCGACCTGCACGATCACCGTGCCGTACGAGATCAGGAAGACCGGCAGCAGCGCCGAGCCGACCAGCCCGGACAACCACGGCCAGGGCGTGAAGTAGTCCAGGTGCAGCGGGTAGTACAGCGCGGTGCCGTCCTGCCAGCGCGAGCCCTGCACCTTGTACCAGCCGGCCGTCGCGTAGACCAGCACCACCTCGACGGCGATCACCAGCATCGCGCAGTTGTGCACCATGTTCGCCAGCGCGTCGAGCACCGCGCGCGGTTCGCCGCCCGGCCGCAGCCGCCCGAGCGTCCACCAGAGCCCGGCCACCGCCCAGAGCCCCCAGAACAGCGGCGCCCAGCCGGCGTACGGGAAGGTCCGGGCCGTCCAGGTGAGGCTCTCACCGGAGAAGCCGCCGAACTGGCAGACCGCCAGGACGGCGCCGAGCAGCCCCCAGAGCACCACCCCGGCCCGCCCGGGCCGGGCCCGCCGGGCGTCCAGCGACCAGACCTCGGCGCAGCGGGTGAAGACCAGGTAGACCGCCATCAGGTGGACGACGTTGTCGCCGCCGTCGCCGAGGAAGACGTTGCGGTTCTGCAGCGACAGCACGGTGACCAGGAACAGCACCGCGCTCGCCCTGGTCCGCCAGCCCAGCACCACCGCGACGGCGGCCAGCACCGCCAGGTGGTAGACCAGCTCGAACCAGGGCCGCCCGCCGAACCAGGGCAGCACGGTGAGCGCCCCGTTGTCGGTCAGCAGCCGCTCGGCCAGGTCCGTCGACCAGGGCGACCGGTCCCCGTACAGCACCCGCCGGTTGGGCCACTCGCGCAGCAGGTAGGCGAGCCAGACCAGCCCGAAGCCGATCCGCACCACGGCCGCCTGGTGGCGGCCCAGCACCCGGCCGGTGAAGGCGGCCATCGCCCGGGCCGCCAGGTCGGCCGGGCCGGGCCCGCGCGGCGCCGGATCGGGGGCGGGCCCGGGGCCGTCGGCGGGCAGCTGCCCGGCCTGGCGCGGAATGCCCTCCAACCGCCGTTGCTCGGCCGACTGCGAGACCTCCGGCGACACCTCGCTCACCCGAGCCCCCGGTAGTCCTCGTCGTCCACCGGCCACCAGGGCAGCTCCCGCACCTTCGGCGCCGGCGGCGCGGCCTCCCCGCTCCAGGACGGCGGCGGGACGGTCACCGCGGTGGCCCGGAACTCGATCTCCAGGATCCGCTCGCCCGCCACCTCCCGGCCGATCCGCTGCAGGGCGATCCGCTTGAGGTACTGCTCGGCGAGCCGGCCGCGGGTGTTGGTCAGCCCCTCGTCCTGCGGGTTGTGCGAGCCGTCGTAGAAGTCCCAGGCCCGGCGCAGCAGGTTCTGGTCGACGTGGCTGGGGGCGGGGTTGCCCCGGATCGCGGCGACGTCCCGCGCGGTCAGCCCGGTCCAGTCGCGGGTGCGGGTGGTGCCGTCGTCGGCGGCGGTGCGCACCCGGGCGTCCAGGCCGACGTTCTGCTGCAGCGGGTTGGGCGCGAACAGCCGCCAGTTCTGCTCGAACTCCGGGTACACCAGGCCGTCGACCTCGTCCCGGTACTGCCGGGACAGCGAGTTGGCCGGCGCGACGTGCAGGAACACCGCCGCGAGGAAGAGCCCGGTGCCGACCACCAGCACCGCCGCGACCAGGCCGAGCACGAGCTGCGCGGGCGTCGACCAGACCCGTCCGGCGGCCGGGCGGTCCGTCGTCTCCGTCATGGCCTCCCCGGCCCGGTCGGCGCGCCGCCCGGGTCCCGTCCCGGCGCGGTCGCGCGCCCATCCTGCCCTACCGGGCGAACACCGGGACGCCGGGCCGGACTACAGGACCACAGGGCCGCGGAACTACAGGACTACAGGACTACAGGACGAAGGCGTCCTGGCCGGTGCTGCTCACCATCGGACGGCCCGCGCCCTCCCAGGCGTACATGCCGCCGTCCACGTTCACCGCGTCCCGGCCCTGCTGCACCAGGTACTGGACGACCTGCGCGGAGCGGCCGCCGACCCGGCAGAGCACGTACAGCTTCCCGTCCGGCAGCTCGCCGATCCGGGCGATCACCTCGCCGAGCGGGACGTGCAGCGCACCGTCCACGTGGCCGGCGTCCCACTCGTCCTGCTCGCGCACGTCCAGCAGGGCTGCGTCGGCGGGCACTGCGGCGGCGGTGGTGGAGGGGATCTGCGCGAACATCGTGTGGCTCTCCTGGGGGTGGGTCGGGTCAGTGCCATTGTCGCCCACCGGCGGCCGGTGGCCGTCGCCCGCCGCGGCCGGGGCGCCGAGCAGCCGCTCCAGTTCGGCCTGCTGGGCGGCGGCCTTGGCGAGCAGTTCCTCGGCGAGCTGCTCCAGCAGCCGGTCCGGGTCCTGCGGGGCCAGCGCGAGCAACTGGCCCATCGGGGTCTGTTCCAGCCGGACCTGCTCGGTGGCGGTCTCGGCGATCTTGGCGGTCAGCCACTCCAGCCGGCGGCGCAGCCACTCCAGCCGGTCGGGGGAGTCGGCGCCGGGCGCGGCCTCGGGCGCGGTGGACCACTCGGCGGACAGGCCCTCCAGCGCGGCGGCGTCACCGAGCGCGTAGGCCTCGTTCACCCGGGCCAGGAACGCGGCCCGGCGCTGCTGCTCGGCCGGGTCGGTGCTGAGGTCGGGGTGGGCCCGGCGGACCAGCTCGCGGTAGATCCGCTGGGCGTCCCGCCCGGGGCGCACCCGGGCCGGCGCGGCGGGCGGCGGCGGGGCCGCCTCCTGCTCCCGGACGGAGTCGAACAGCGCGTCCAGGTCGGGCAGTTCGTCGACCTGCCGGCGGGCCTCGGCGGCCCGGCGAAGGTCCTCGGGGTGCCCGGTCCGGGCCGCGACGGCCTCGGCGACCAGCGCCTCCAGCTCGTCCAGCCGGGCGTAGAGCGGGCCGAGCAGCTGATGGTGGATCAGCGCGAAGTTGTCGATCTCGACCCGCAGCGTCTGCACGTCGACGTCCATGCTGAGCCAGGCGAGTTCGGCGGCGGCGACCCGCTCCTCCAGCTCCTGCTGCTGCGGGTCCGTCCAGCGGACGGGGCTCTGCGCGGTCACTTCTCGCCTCTGTCTCGTCCGGCCGGCTGCGTCCTGCGGACCCGCCTCGCGGGGTGGCCCGGCCTGCCACCCTACCCTCGCGCGCGAAAGCCCCGCCCGGGTGAACGGGGAGTGCGAACCGGCGCGCGCCACACGACACACAACCGATCCTGAGGAATCTCCCCGTTTCGCTATCACGCCCGGGCCGGTCCGTGCTTCGCTAGGGCGTGTCTGATGATTCGCGTCGGATCAGCGTGCGGCGTCAGGCACCCGGTGGGAACCGTTCAGACACGCCCTCAAGCCCGGCACGATCCACAAGACACGCCCCGGGTATCCGCGCAGCGTGCCTTCCTCCGGAGAGACGGCCGCCTCCAGGCGCGGCGGCCAGGCGGGAGCAGACCGAATCCATGGTGGCCGAGTCCAACTCCACACCGCGTCCGGCGGGCGCCGAGGCCGTGCCGGGTGACCACCCGACCGGCGTGGCCGCCCTGGTCCGGCTCGCCCTCGTCCTGGTCGACCGGACCGGACGGATCGCCCAGTGGAGCCGGGCCGCCGAGGAACTGTTCGGGCACCGCGCCGAGGTCGCCCACGACCGGCCGGCCAGCGGACTGCTGCCCGCCGTGGAGCCGCTCGCCATTCCCGGCCCGACCACCGGGCCCGTCGTGCGCCGCCGCCGCGACGCCCTGGACACCCTGGCCGCGCTGACCGCCGACGGACGCCCCTGGGCCGGCCAGATGGCCGTCACCGACCGCGAGGAGCACCTGCGCGACGTGCTCTGGTGGGCCTGGCCGCTGCCCGACCCGTTCGGCGGCCTGCTCGCCCTCGCCGCCGACGCCCGGCCGCTGCGCACCACCGGCCCGCGACTCGCGCTCGGCGAGCGGCTGCTGCCGTTCGCCGCCGCCCCGCCCTCCCGGGGCGGCTTCCACCGGCTGGGCGCGGCCCTGACCCCGCCCGGCTGGCTGCGCGCCGGCCTCCTACCGGGCGACCGGCTGACCGGGCTGCTGCCGACCGGTTCGGCCGACCGCCGGGCGCTGCTGCTCGACGTGCTGGACCAGGCCGGTCTGCCCGCCCTGCGGCTGGACCCGGCCACCGTGCTGCCGGTCCTGCCCGCCGACCCGCAGGCCGCCGCCGCGCACGCCGCCGCCGGGCTCGGCCGCCGCTACCCGACCGCCCAGCAGCGCGCCGCCCGGGTCGGCCCGCCGCCGCAGCCCGAGCAGTCCGCGCCCGCGGCCCGGACCGTCCGGGGGCGGCCGCCAGGCCCGATGCCGGCCCAGCGCGAGGCCGCCGAGCGGTCCGCCGCCCAGCCGACCGGCACCCCGGCGGGCGTCCCCCCGACCGTCCCGTCCCCGACCCTCCCGTCCCTGGCCGTCCCGTCCCCGACCGGAGGAGGACCCGCCATCGAGCCGGCCGCCGTCGAACCGTCCGCCAACGGCCGTCCGGCCCGCCACGCCGAACAGGCCCCTTCAGCCCCCGCCGGCGCCGAGGGCTGCCGGTCCGGGCGGCTCAGCCCGTTCCTGACCAACGGGCAGGCCGGCGAGCAACTGGCCCTGCTGAACGAGGTCGGCGGCAAGGTCGGCACCACCCTGGACCTCGGCTTCACCGCGCACGAGCTCTGCCAGGTCCTGGTCCCCCGGGTCGCCGACTTCGCCTGCGTGGACCTGGTGGACGGGCTGATCTCCGACTCCGAGCTGCCGGCCGCCCGTCCGGACGACGACACCATGCTCCGCCGGGTCGCCCTGGTCTACAACGAGACCGGCGGCGCCTGGGACCACGTGCTGTCCGAGGGCTCGCTGGTCAGCATGCCGCGCCACACCCCGCCGGGGATGGCCCTGCAGCTGAACCAGCCGGTCCTGGTCCCGGTGATCAACGCGGACGTCGCGGTCGACTACGCGATCGCGCTCGGCGCGGCCCGGCTGGCCCCGGTGGTCTCCGGCCGCTCGATGCTGGTGGTGCCGCTGTCCGCCCGGGGCACCGTGCTGGGCATCCTCAAACTGCTCCGGCTGCCGGACCGCGCCCCCTTCGACGAGAGCGACGCCGCCACGCTCAAGGAACTGGCCGTCCGGGCCGCGCTCTCCCTGGACAACGCCCGGCTGCACCGCGCCGAGGCCAGGGTGGCCACCACCCTCCAGCGCTCGATGATCCCGACCCGCCCGCCGCAGATCCCCGGCGTCCAGATCGCCCACCGCTACCTGCCGGGCGACCCGAAGGCCGAGGTCGGCGGCGACTGGTTCGACGCGATCCAGCTGCCCGGCAGCCGGGTCGCCCTGGTGGTCGGCGACGTGATGGGCCACGGCCTGCACTCGGCGGCCGCGATGGGCCGCTTCCGGACGGCCATGCAGACCCTCGCCGCGCTCGACCTGCCGCCCGGCCAGTTGCTGCGGCACCTGGACAACCTGGCCCACAAGCTCGGCGACGACCACCTCGCCACCTGCCTGTACGCGGTCTACGACCCGATCAACCGGACCTGCGAGCTGGCCAGCGCCGGCCACGTCCCGCCGGTGCTGGTGCACCCGGACGGCTCCGGCGAACTACTGGAGATCCCGGCCGGCGCCCCGATCGGGGTCGGCGGGGTGCCGTTCGTCGCCAAGACCATCGACGTCTCGGACGGCTCGATGCTGGTGCTGTGCACCGACGGCCTGGTCGAGGTCCGGGGCGGTGACATAGGAGCCGGCCTGGCCGCGCTCTGCGGCAATCTGATCGATCCGCGGCAGAGCCCCGAGCAGGCCTGCGACGTGGTGCTCAAGCGGCTGCACTCGGACGACCGGAAGGACGACGTCGCCCTGCTGGTGGCCCGCTTCGACGGGGTCGCCCCGTCCGAGGTGGCCACCTGGGACCTCAGGGTGGACCACCGCGAGGTGCGCCGGGCCCGCTCACTGGTCCGCGAGCAGCTGGCGAACTGGCACCTGGAGGCGCTCAGCGACATCACCGAGCTGCTGGTCAGCGAGCTGGTCACGAACGCCGTCCGGGTGGCCCGGGACCGCGTCCAGCTCCAGCTGATCCGGGTGGACAAGCTGCTGGTCGAGGTCAGCGACGACAACCACAACCTGCCGTCACTGGAACCGGCCGAGCAGTTGGGCGAGACCGGCCGCGGCCTCACCCTGGTGACCAAGCTCGCCGAACGCTGGGGCACCGCCCGCAAGGCGGTCGGCAAGGTCGTCTGGTTCGAACTCCCCTTGCCGCACGCCTGACGGCCGGCTGCCCGACGACCGTCGGACGGCGGGTCCGTCAGGGGATGAGCGCACCCGCCGGGCGCCGGCGGGCGTCCACCGCGACCTCCCGCGAGGCGACCGCGGCCACCGAGGTGGCGGCCCCGACCCCGGCCAGCACCCGCGGCCAGAAGTCCCCGAACACCTCGGCCGAGACGGCGAGCAGCAGCGCGGTGATCACCGCGACCACGTGCTCCAGACCGGCCAGGTTCGGCAGCACGACCGCCTCACCGACCATCATGACCACCACCAGGCCGGCGGTGAACCAGGCCCGGCAGCGGAACGCGACGCAGATCGCCAGCGCCACCACCGCGGCCGACGGCCCGGTGTCCCGCACGTAGGCGACCCACTTCGGGAAGCCGAACAGGTGACCCGGGCCGAGCGCCACGCCGATCCGGGCGAACAGCGTGCCCGCCAGGGTGCAGGTGTAGGCCACCACCAGGGTCATCCGCCGGCCGAGCACGATCTCGGCGATGCCGAAGACCACGAACACCTGGGCCAGCGCGCCCCAGACCGGCAGGTCCAGCGCCGGCACGTACAGCGAGAGCGGGGTCCGCAGCAGCGAGACGTCCAGCGGCAGCGCCGCCTTCACCACCCCGATGCGGTTGACGAAGTGCTCACCGCCCGGCAGGTGCTGGGTGATGCTGAACAGCAGGATCAGAAACGTCGCCGCCGTGGCCATCGGAACGGCGGCGAACTTCCTGCGCACCGCCGCGTCCCGCACCGTCGCGTACAACGTCCCCCACTCGGCGACAGCGGCCGATCTGGCTAGTGCCAGCGGCCCCTTTCGCACGCCCCCCGCGTGGGTCCTGTCCATCACAACCGTTACTCCCGAATCCCCGAACTTTCTGAGCTACTCCCACATTAGAAGCCTCTTAACAAATCCACATCGGCATAGATGCGGATCAGGGTCATCCTCTGGGGGGAGGGATATCCCCGACGTCACCCCCATTCGACCGTCCGGTCCCCTCCGCCCCCCGGCGGAGGGCTACCCCTTCCCGTCCTGCGCCGCGATCGGGCGCCGGGGCGCCACCACGGCGGCCCCGGCGTGCCGGCGGCGGAACAGGGCGGGCAGGCTCGGCGCGACGATGAAGCCCTCGGCCCGCGCGCTGGCGATGCCGATCCGCGGGATCTCACTGCTCTTCTCGAAAAGCAGGTAGCGGGGCTCCCAGATCGGCCGGTACTTGGCGTTCGCGCGGTACAGCGACTCGATCTGCCACCAGCGCGAGAAGAAGCCCAGGACGGAGCGCCACAGCCGCAGCACCGGTCCGGCACCGAGCCGCGAACCGCGCTCGAAGACCGAGCGGAACATCGCGAAGTTCAGCGACACCCGCTTCAGCCCGACCTCCTCGGCGCGCTGCAGCAGCTCGATGACCATGAACTCCATCAGGCCGTTCTCGGTGTCCCGGGCCCGGCGCATCAGGTCCAGCGAGAGCCCGTCCGGGCCCCACGGGACGAAGCTCAGCAGCGCCTTGAGCTCGCCGTCGCCGTCGTGGCACTCCAGCATCACGCAGCGGCCGTCGCCCGGGTCGCCGAGCCGGCCGAGCGCCATCGAGAAGCCGCGTTCGGTCGCCCCGTCGCGCCACTGGTCGGCCTTGGCCACCAGTTCGGCCATCTCGCACTCGGGGATGTCCTCGTGCCGGCGGATCCGCACCGTGTACCCGGCCCGCTTGACCCGGTTGTACGCCTGGCGGACCACCCGCATCGCCCGGCCGTCCAGCGAGAACTCGTCCAGTTCGACGATCGCCTCGTCGCCCAGCTCCAGCGCGTCCAGCCCGTGCCGGGCGTAGATCACCCCGGCCTCCTCGGAGGCGCCCATCACGGCCGGCGCCCAGGCGTGCTCGCGGGCCTCGGACAGCCAGGCCTCGATCGCGCCCGGCCAGGCCTCCGGGTCGCCGATCGGGTCGCCCGAGGCGAGCGAGACCCCGCCGATCACCCGGTAGGTCACCGCCGCCTTGCCGCTGGGGGAGAAGACCACCGCCTTGTCCCGGCGCAGCGCGAAGTAGCCGAGCGAGTCCCGCTCGCCCTGCTTGTCCAGCAGCGAGCGCAGCTTCGCCTCGTCCTCGGGGTTCAGCAGTTCCTTGCCGCGCGGGCTGCGGAAGGCCACGTACAGCACCAGCAGGAAGAGCACCGCGCCCATCGCGTTGATCGCCGCGTTGACCCAGGTCGGCGAGGAGATGACCGAGCGCAGGTGCTCCGAGGGGTTGATCGTGATCATCCGGCCGACGGAGAAGCGGAAGAGGTCCCAGAAGCCCGCCCCGCTCAGCCCGTTGGTCAGCCAGACCAGCAGCGCGCCGACCGCACCGCCGAACAGCAGCCCGCCGACGAAGGTGGCCGCCGCGGTCTTCGGGTTGGAGCGGTCGCCCTTGGACGTGAAGTCCTTCCGCCCGATGATCAGCGCCAGGACGAACAGGCAGGTCAGCACGGTGGAGATGTAGTTGAGCGGGTGGTCCTTGAACCGCTCGCCGGGCAGCACCATGGCCAGCAGGTACAGCATCGCGAACATGCTGGCCAGGGCCGCGTTGAAGATCCAGGCGGCCCGCTTGCGCCGCCGCATCGCGATGGCCAGGAAGACCGCCAGCACCGCGCTGGCCAGGCCCGAGGTCATCAGGTACGGGGTGAAGTACTCACCCTCGTTGTGCTCGCTGACCTGGTTCCCCCACGGCACCAGCAGCACCGTCGCCACGTTCAGCAACGCCAGCAGCCGGAGGTACCAGACGGAGACGGCGGCGGCCCGTGGGCGCCAGCGGTCGAGCACGCCGACGGGCCGGGGCCCGGTGGACGTGGCGGAAGGCTCCGACTTCACAGTGGACGACACAGCTCAATTCCAAACGATCAGATGGTGGGGCGCATCCGCACACGGCCCGGCGACGGGCGCCCGCACGGGCCCGACGGACTGACCGGCGGCCCCTCACCTCGACCGGGCGCCCACTGAATGGAGCAGGCCGACAAAGGGCAGCCGACTCCATGGTTCCCCACTCGGCCTGAGAATTGCGTGAACCGGGTAGCGGATTCCGACCCCCGCCATGTGGCGGGGGTGCGGACCGCCATCCGTTCGGCGCCCCACCCCGGCTACCCCTACCCTCGAAACGACCCGCGCGGACCGCCCGATCCCGGCCGCCAGAACCGAGGAGGCACCATCACCGACACCCGCGTGCTGATCGTGGACGACGAGATCCTGGTCCGCTCCGGCCTCGGCCTCATCGTCGGCTCCGCCCCCGACCTGGAGGTCGTCGGCGACTGCTCCGGCGGCCAGGCCGAGGAGCACGTCCAGCGCCTGCGCCCGCACGTGGTGCTGCTCGACATCCGGATGCCGGACCTCGACGGCATCTCGGTGCTGCGCCGGCTGCGCGCCCTGCCGGACCCGCCCGCCGTGGCGATGCTCACCACCTTCGACAGCGACGAGTACATCGGCACCGCACTGCGGGCCGGCGCCGCCGGCTTCCTGCTCAAGGACACCGCCCCCGAGCAGTTGGTCCACGCCGTCCGGGTGCTCGCGGCCGGCGGCAACATCCTGTCCCCGACCGTCACCCGCACCGTGATCGGCGGTTACGTGGACGGCGGCGGCCCGGACGCCGAGGCCAGCGCGCTCGCCCGCTCCCTCACCGGCCGGGAGCTCGACGTGCTGGCCCTGCTCGGCGAGGGCCTGTCCAACGCCGAGATCGCCGACCGGCTCTTCCTCGGCACCGGCACCGTCAAGGACCACATCAGCGCGATCCTCGGCAAGCTCGGCGCGGCCAACCGGGTCCAGGCGGCGGTGCTCGCCCACCGGGCCGGGCTGGTCCGGCCGAAACCCGGCGACGGGGCATGACGACCACCGACGAGCTGCCGTCCAGACGGCTCCCGGCCTGGTGCACCGCCCCCTGGCTGATGCTGCTGCTGCCCGCCCTCTACTCCCTCCTGGACGCCGCCCTGGTGGCCCGGAACTCCCCGTGGTGGCAGGTCGCGCTCTCCGCGCTGGCCGCCGTCGCGCTGCTCTGGCGCCGTCGCTTCCCGGTGGCGGTGCTGCTGCTCACCATGCCCGGCAGCTACATCGACGACATCTGGCTGGCCCCGATCACCGCCGTCTACACGGTGGCCGCCGAGCGCCCCCGGCCGCGGGTCGTCATCCCCTGCGCGGCCCTGTTCACGCTGGTCGAGTTCTTCCACTGGCCGTTGTCCGAGCAGACCCTCGAACTCAGCCGGGACACCGCGCTCTACGCCATCCAGTCGGTGATGCTGGCCGCCGGCCCGGCCGCCACCGGGCTGCTCGCCCGCACCCGGCGGGAGCTGGCCGCCCGGCTCGACGAGCTGACCCGCGGCCAGGAGCGGGAGAGCCGGCTGCTCGCCGAGCGGGTGCTGATCAGCGAGCGCGGCCGGCTCGCCCGGGAGATGCACGACGTGGTCTCGCACCAGGTCAGCCTGATCAGCATCCAGGCCGGCGCGCTCCAGGTGAGCACCACCGACCCGACCGCCGCGACCACCGCCCGCACCATCCGCGAACTGGCCGTCCGCACCCTCGAAGAGCTGCGCCAGATGGTCGGGGTGCTGCGCAGCACCGCCGGCCCGCGCCCGGACGCCCCGCTCGCCCCGCAGCCCCGGCTGGCCGACCTGCCCCGGCTGATCGCGGAGAGCGGGCTGGCCGCCGACACCGAACTGAACCCCGGTGACCGCCCGTGGCCGGAGGCCGTCGAGCGGGCCGCCTACCGCACCGTCCAGGAGGCGCTCACCAACATCACCAAGTACGCCCCGGAGGCGGCCGTGCACGTGAGGATCCGGGCGAAGGGGCGCCGGCTGCGGGTCGAGGTGCGCAACGACGCGCCGCCGGTCCACCCGGACGAGACCCTGCCGGGCGGCGGCCACGGCCTGGTCGGCCTGCGCGAGCGCGCCCAGTTGCTGGGCGGCTCGCTCACCGCCGGGCCCACCCAGGACGGCGGCTTCGAGGTCCGCGCCGAACTGCCCGCCACCCGTTCCTGACCGGGGCAACGAGAAAGCCCCGCAGATCCGTAGATCTGCGGGGCTTCACTGTGCGCGAGGGGGGAGTTGAACCCCCACGCCCTTTCGGGCACTGGAACCTGAATCCAGCGCGTCTGCCTATTCCGCCACCCGCGCATGGGTGTCGTCTTCGTTGCCGACCGATCTTCCGAACCGCTCGGTACCATATGGTCTTCGCGTTTCCTCTGGACCGGCCTCCCTGGTGGGCGGCCCTTCCGACGTGGAAAACAGTAGCACGACCCGGGGGGCGGCTCCGAATCCGTTCTTCGGCGGGACGAAGCACATCCGAACGGATGCGCGACGAACGGGTGAGCGACGGATGGGAGCCCACCCGGGCGGGCACATCTGGCGTGCCGTACCCGGTATGCGTCACCCTGTGTGTCCGAGCCCACCCCCGGGCACCACGCTGTCCGGGAACCGTACGGAAGGGCCCGGCGTGGATACGATCAGTACGGAAGTACCGCAAGTAGGCACGACCGACTCCCGGGTGGGATCCGGTCGGCAGGCAGGCGAACGAACCCTGGAAGGGGGTGCCCCATGGGAGTGCTGAAGAAGTTCGAGCAGCGACTTGAGGGTCTCGTCAACGGCACCTTCGCCAAGGTGTTCAAGTCCGAGGTCCAGCCCGTGGAGATCGCCGGTGCGCTGCAGCGCGAGTGCGACAACAACGCGAGCATCTGGAACCGCGACCGCACCGTCGTGCCGAACGACTTCATCGTCGAGCTGAGCCCGCACGACCACGAGCGGCTCAGCCCCTACTCCGGGCAGCTGGGCGCCGAGCTGGCCGGCATGGTCCGCGAGTACGCGGAGGCCCAGCGGTACAGCTTCATGGGACCGCTCCAGGTGAACCTGGAGAAGGCCGACGACCTGGACACCGGCCTGTACCGGGTGCGCAGCCGCACCCTGGCGGCCGAGGAGCCCCAGCAGTACACCCCGCAGCAGCCCGGCTACGACCGCCAGCCGGCCGCCCCGGCCCCCGGCGCACCGTGGCAGCAGACCGGCGCCGGCCAGTACGGCGCGCCCCCGCCGCCGGCCGCGCCCCCGGCAGTGCCCCCGGGCCCGCCCGCGACGTCCGGCGGCAACGTCCGCGCCTTCCCCGGCGCCGGCCACGGCGCCTCGGTCCGCCGCTGGATCGAGGTGAACGGCGCCCGCCACCAGATCACCGGCGCGGCCTGCGTGCTCGGCCGCTCGACCGAGGCGGACGTGCGGATCGACGACCCCGGGGTCTCCCGCAAGCACGCCGAGATCCGCCCCGGCACCCCTTCGATGGTTCTCGACCTGGGATCCACCAACGGCATCGTGGTGGACGGACAGCACACCCAGCGCGCTACGCTCCGCGACGGCTCCCGCATCGTCGTGGGCTCCACCACCATCGTCTACCGACAGGTCGAAGGGTAGTGTCCGAGTTGTTCGCGCGCCTCGCTCACCGACAGGCGGGCCGGCCATGTCAGAACTGACCCTCACGGTCATGCGGCTGGGCTTCCTGGCCGTGCTGTGGCTGTTCGTCATCGTCGCGATCCAGGTGATCCGCAGCGACCTGTTCGGGACCAAGGTGAACCCCCGCCCCTCCCGTCGCGGCGCCAACGCCGCCCCGGGCGGTGCCGCCGCCACCCCGGCCGCCGGACGCGCCGCACCGGCCCCGGCCGCCGGCCCCCCGGCGGGCCAGACCCAGGGCGGCGGCCGCCGTCGCGGCGCCCCGACCCAGCTCGTGGTGGTGCAGGGCTCGCTGGCCGGCACCACCGTCGCGCTCCAGGGCCAGACCATCACCCTGGGCCGCGCGCACGACTCCACCATCGTGCTGGACGACGACTACGCGTCCTCCCGGCATGCCAGGATCTATCCGGATCAGACTGGGCAGTGGACGGTCGAGGATCTAGGCTCCACCAACGGCACCTATCTGGACCGGCAGCGCCTGACCGCGCCCACTCCGCTCCAGCCGGGCATGCCGATCCGTATCGGCAGGACCGTCATCGAACTGCGGAAGTAGTAGCGCATGAGGGACAGCATCCCGTCCATGACCCAGAGGGGGGCACAGGTCGCATGACCCTGGTGCTGCGCTTCGCCGCCGGCTCCCACAAGGGACTGATCCGGGAGGGGAACGAGGACTCCGGCTACGCCGGGCCGCGGCTGCTGGCCGTGGCCGACGGCATGGGCGGCGCCGCGGCCGGCGAGGTCGCGTCCTCCGAGGTGCTCGGCTCGATCGTCCGACTGGACGAGGACGTGCCGGGCGCCGACCTGCTGACCCTGCTGGGCGATGCCGTCCAGGGCGCCAACGACCGGCTCCGGCAGATGGTCGAGGAGGACCCGCAGCTGGAGGGCATGGGCTGCACGCTGACCGCCATGCTCTGGACCGGCCAGCGGATGGGCATGGTGCACGTCGGCGACTCCCGGGCCTACCTGCTGCGCGACGGCTCGCTGGTGCAGATCACCCAGGACCACACCTGGGTGCAGCGCCTGGTCGACGAGGGCCGGATCACGCCGGAGGAGGCCGAGACCCACCCGCAGCGCTCGCTGCTGATGCGGGCGCTCGACGGCCGCGGCCAGGTCGAGCCCGACCTGTCGATCCGCGAGGTCCGCGCCGGCGACCGCTACCTGATCTGCTCCGACGGCCTCTCCGGCCCGGTCAGCCACCAGACCCTCCAGGACACCCTCGGCAGCTACTACTCGCCCGAACAGACCGTGCAGGAGCTGATCCAGCTCGCGCTGCGCGGCGGCGGTCCGGACAACATCACCTGCATCGTGGCGGACGTCATCGACGTCGGCGCCACGGACACCATGAGCGGCCAGTTCAACGACGTCCCGGTGGTGGTCGGCGCGGTCGCCGACACCCCGCCGTCCTCGGCCGCCGCGGACCGCTCGATCGCCGACACCCCGGCCGGCCGCGCCGCCGGCCTCGGCCGCGCCCCGCAGGGCGCCTTCGGCCCGGCCGAGGGCTACGGCGCCGCCCAGGGCGGCTTCGGCCCCGCCGAGGGCTACGAGGGCGAGTACGGCTACGGCTACGGCGAGCCCTCGGTGTACGGCGCCGAGGAGTTCGACGAGGAGCCGCCCGCGAAGCGCAAGCGCAAGGGCCTCGCCGTCTCGGTGGCCGTCCTGGTCACCCTCGGCCTGCTCGGCGGCGCCGGGTTCTTCGGCTACCAGTGGACCCAGGACCAGTACTACGTCGCCAAGCAGGGCGACCACGTCGCGGTCTACCAGGGCATCAACCAGAACCTGGCCGGTCTGAGCCTGTCCTCGGTGCACACCGCGTACAAGGACGTCGAGCTCAAGTACCTGCCGCAGGACCAGGCCGAGCACCTCAACAAGACCATCTCGGCCGACAGCCTGGGCGCCGCCACCGCGACCGTCCAGGAGCTCGACGGCTGGGTCAAGCTCTGCAAGAAGGTCGCCGACGCCCGGGCCAACCCGGCCGCCCAGGGCACCCAGACGACGCAGGCCACCCACGCCGCGTTCCTGGCCGCCACGCCCACCCCGGGCGAGAAGACCCGCGCTCCGGCGGCCCCCAGCACCACGCCCTCGCCCGCCCCGACCACGCCCGCCCCGAGCACGCCCGCCCCCGCACCGAACGCCACCGCGCCGAACGCCGGCTCGCCGGGCGACCTGTCCGGGCTGACCGAGGAGGAGCGCAGCCGGGCCGACTCCTGCCCGAAGCAGTGACCTCCGTGATCCGACATAGGCCCGCCCCGAGCGGGGCAGCCGGCCGTCAGGGAGCGGTCACCACGTGAGCACCTACGACCTGAGCGACGACACCGGCCGGGCCGGCAGGCGCCGGACGGCGACCGACCGCGCCACCGCCCGGCGCCGGGCCAACACCACCATCTCCCCGCAGGGCGCGCCGAACCGGCGCAACACCGAGCTGGCCCTACTGGCCTTCGCCGTCGTGCTGCCGATCCTCGCGTACGCCAACGTGGGCCTCGCGATGGACTCCGCACTGCCGGGCGGCATGCTCGGCTACGGGCTCGGCATGGGCGCGCTGGCGCTGGTCGCGCACCTGCTGGTGCGCCGCTACGCGCCGTACGCGGACCCGCTGATGCTGCCGATCGCCACCCTGTTGAACGGGCTCGGCGTGGTGATGATCTGGCGGCTCGACAAGGCCGGCAAGCTGCTGAGCGCCAACTTCCCCGCGGCCCGGAACCAGCTGATGTGGTCGGCCCTCGGGATCGGGCTGTTCATCGCCGTGATGGTCTTCCTGAAGGACCACCGGGTGCTCCAGCGCTACACCTACATCTCGATGGTGGCGGCGCTCGTCCTGCTCGCCGCGCCGGCCTTCTTCCCGGCCCGGGCGGAGGACTTCGGCGCCAAGATCTGGATCCGGATGGGCGGCTTCTCCATCCAGCCCGGCGAGTTCGCCAAGATCATCCTGACGGTGTTCTTCGCCGGCTACCTGATGGTCAAACGCGACGCCCTCGCGCTGGCCAGCCGCCGCTTCATGGGCCTGTACCTGCCGCGCGGGCGCGACCTCGGCCCGATCATCGTGATCTGGCTGCTCAGCCTGCTGATCCTGGTCTTCGAGAACGACCTCGGCACGTCCTTCCTGTTCTTCGGGCTGTTCGTGGTGATGCTCTACGTCGCCACCGAGCGGACCAGCTGGATCCTGTTCGGCCTGCTGATGTCGATCGGCGGCGCGGTCGCGGTCGCCATGACCACCAGCCACGTCAAGGTCCGCATCGACGCCTGGCTCGACCCGATGGCCGCCTTCGGAGCGCACCCGCCGAAGGGCGCCACCGAGCAGATCGGCCAGTCGCTGATGGCGCTCGGCTCCGGCGGGGTGACCGGCTCGGGCCTCGGCCAGGGCCGCTCCTGGCTGATCAACTTCGCCGCGAAGAGCGACTTCATCCTGGGCTCGTTCGGCGAGGAGCTCGGGCTGGCCGGCCTGATGGCGATCTTCCTGCTGTACGCGCTGCTGGTGCAGCGCGGCCTGCGCACCGCCCTCGCCGCCCGCGACCCGTTCGGCAAGCTGTTCGCCGTCGGTCTCTCGTCGGCGATGGCGCTGCAGGTCTTCGTCGTGGCCGGCGGGGTCACCGGGCTGATCCCGCTCACCGGTATGACCATGCCGTTCCTCGCCCAGGGCGGTTCGTCCGTGGTCGCCAACTGGGCGCTGGTCGCGATCCTGCTGAAGATCAGCGACAGCGCCCGCCGACCCGGGGTCGAACCGACCCCGGCCACCGAGGGCCAGGGAGGACCAACCCGATGAACAAGCCGATCCGCCGGGTCTCGATCTTCTGCCTCGTGCTGATCCTGGCCCTGATGGTGCGCACCAACTGGGTGCAGGGCGTCCAGGCCGAGTCCTGGGCCACCAACAAGAACAACAAGCGCCAGCAGTACGACCGGTACGCGCACCCGCGCGGCAACATCATCGTCGGCGGCCAGCCGGTCACGAAGTCCGACTTCGTCAACGGCCTGCGCTACAAGTACAAGCGCTCCTGGGTCGACGGCCCGATGTACGCCCCGGTCACCGGGTACTCCTCCCAGGTCTTCGGCTCCAGCCAGCTGGAGAACCTGGAGGACGGCATCCTGTCCGGCACCGACGACCGGCTGTTCTTCCGCAACACCCTGGACATGCTGACCGGCGAGCAGCAGCGCGGCGGCGACGTCGTCACCACGATCAACGCCAAGGCCCAGAAGGCCGCCTGGGACGGCCTCGGGGACAAGAAGGGCGCCGCCGTCGCGATCGACCCGAAGACCGGCGCGATCCTGGCGCTGGTCTCCACCCCGTCCTACGACCCGGGCACCATCGCTGGCAGCGAGAGCGGCGACTCCAAGGCCTGGACGGACCTCAACGCCGACCCCAACAAGCCGATGCTCAACCGGGCGCTGAAGGAGACCTATCCGCCCGGCTCCACGTTCAAGCTGGTCACCGCGACCGCCGCGTTCGAGAACGGCCTGTACCAGAACATCGACGACCAGACCTCGACGCCGGACCCGTACACCCTGCCGGGCACCCAGACGGTGCTGAACAACGAGTCTCCGACCGAGAAGTGCGGGAACGCCACGATCAAGTCGGGGATGGACCAGTCCTGCAACACCGTCTACGCCAAGATGGGCGCGGACCTCGGCAAGGACAAGATGCGGGCGCAGGCCGAGAAGTTCGGATTCAACAGCACCATCGACACCCCGGTCCGCTCCGAGAAGAGCATCTTCCCGAACAGCGCGAGCCTGGACGGCACCGCGCAGGACTCGATCGGCCAGCACGACACCCGCGCCACCCCGCTGCAGATGGCCATGGTGTCCGCCGCGATCGCCAACAACGGCAGCCTGATGCAGCCGTACCTGGTCGACCAGGAGCGCTCGGCCTCGCTGACCACCATCTCCAAGCACACCGAGAAGCAGTTCTCCCAGCCGATGAGCCCGGCCACCGCGCAGAAGATGCAGGACCTGATGGTCTCGGTGGTGGAGAACGGCACCGGCAAGAACGCCAAGATCCCCGGCCTCCAGGTCGGCGGCAAGACCGGTACCGCGCAGCACGGCGAGGACAACGCCGGGCTGCCGTTCGCCTGGTTCACCTCCTGGGCCAAGACCACCGACGGCCAGTCGGTGGCGGTCGCGGTCGTGGTCGAGGACGGCTCCAACAACCGCGACGGCATCAGCGGCGGCCGGCTGGCCGCCCCGATCGCCAAGGCGGTGATGCAGGCCGTCCTCGGCAAGTGAGGAGGGGGCCCGGCAGTGAGTGGAATGTCACGATCGACACCCCCGTCCGGATACCGGTCTGATATCGGCCGACGGCCGACTCCGGTCCGACACGGTGCGACCGGTAGCGTATCCGCCAGCAGCGGGTGTGCCCGTTGCCGCCCGCGAGACGGCGCACGGCCCGGCCGGAGAACCGGTCGAGGCCCGCTCGGCGTCACCCAGAGCGTGCGGGGACACCTACGTCACAACCTCGCCGACAGGTGAGGGAGAGGGTCGGAACTATGGAAGAGCCTCGTCGCCTAGGCGGCAGGTACGAGCTCGGCGGCGTCCTCGGACGCGGCGGCATGGCCGAGGTGTACCTCGCCCATGACACCCGGCTCGGCCGTTCCGTCGCAGTGAAGACGCTCCGGGCCGACATGGCCCGGGATCCGTCGTTCCAGGCCCGCTTCCGCCGCGAGGCGCAGTCCGCGGCGTCCCTGAACCACCCCGCGATCGTCGCCGTGTACGACACCGGCGAGGACTACATCGACGGCATCTCCATCCCGTACATCGTGATGGAGTACGTCGAGGGGTCCACGCTCCGCGAGCTGCTGCACTCCGGCCGACGGCTGCTGCCCGAGCGGGCGCTGGAGATGACCATCGGCATCCTGCAGGCGCTGGAGTACTCGCACCGCGCCGGCATCGTGCACCGCGACATCAAGCCGGCCAACGTGATGCTGACCCGGCAGGGCAACGTCAAGGTCATGGACTTCGGCATCGCCCGCGCGATGGGCGACGCCGGGATGACCATGACCCAGACCTCGGCCGTCATCGGCACCGCCCAGTACCTCTCCCCCGAGCAGGCCAAGGGCGAGCAGGTCGACGCCCGCTCCGACCTCTACTCCACCGGCTGCCTGCTCTACGAGCTGCTGACCGTCCGCCCGCCGTTCGTCGGCGACTCCCCGGTCGCGGTGGCCTACCAGCACGTCCGGGAGGAGCCGCAGCCGCCGTCCGTCTTCGACCCCGAGGTCCGCCCCGAGATCGACGCGATCGTGCTGAAGGCCCTCGCCAAGGAGCGCGACTACCGCTACCAGAGCGCCGACGAGATGCGCGACGACATCGAGCGCTTCCTCGACGGCCTGCCGGTGGCCGCCGCCCAGCAGGCCGCCGCGTACGGCATGGGCGCCGGGTACGGCTACGACCAGAACGGCTACCCGCAGCAGCACGACCCGTACGGCCAGACCAACGTGCTGCCGCAGCAGCCCGGCGGCGGCCCGACCACCGTCCTGCCGCAGGCCGGCGCGCAGCCCGGCTACGGCCCGCAGGGCGGCTACCAGGACGACGGCTACGGCCAGGCCTACGCCGACGGCCCGGCGGGCGGCGGCCACGACGACGGCTACGGCCGGGACGGCGGCCGGCGCCGCGAGGAGCCGCCGAAGAAGAGCAACACCTCCTGGATCGTGCTGGCGGTGGCCGCCGTGCTGGTCCTGGTCGGCACCTTCTTCGTGGCCCAGGCCATGTTCAACGGCAACGGCGGCGGCAGTACGGAGACCCCGAAGGTCTCCGTGCCGAACCTGGTCGGCAAGAGCCTGGCGGACGCCAAGACGGCCGCGGCCGCGGCCGGTCCCAAGCTCGTGGTGACCGAGGGCGACAAGATCGCCTGCCCGGACGCCAACGTCAAGAAGGACCAGGTCTGCACCCAGAACCCGGCCGTCGGCGGCCAGGTCGCGGAGACCACCACCATCACGGTGCAACTGTCCTCCGGCCCGGCCAAGGCCCCCCTGCCGAACGTGGTCGGCAAGACCAAGGACCAGGCGACCAAGGCGCTCAGCGACCTCGGCTTCACCAACGTCACCACCGAGTACAAGGACGACGACACCGCTCCGCAGGAGAACGTCACCGCCCAGGACCCGCCGGCGGGCACCGCCGGCGACCCGACCGCCCCGGTCAAGCTGACCGTCTCGCAGGGCAAGTCGAAGGTGACCGTGCCGAACGTGGCCGGCGCGCAGAAGGAGGTGGCGCAGGCCCAGCTGGAGGGCCTGGGCCTCCAGGTCGACGCCTCGAAGACGGTGCAGACCACCGACCAGAGCAAGGCGAACACCGTCGCCACGCAGTCGGTCCAGGCCAACACCAAGGTCCCGGCCAACACGAAGATCACGCTGACGATCTTCAAGATGCAGGACAAGCCCCAGGTCCCGCCGCTGCAGAACGTCAAGCTGTCGGAGGCCATCTCGCAGCTGGGCAAGGCCGGGCTGGGCTACACGGTGGTCTCCGGTCCGTCGGACCCGAACGCCATCGTCATGAGCACCAACCCGCCCGCCGGCACCCAGCTGGACCCGAACACCCAGGTGCAGCTCATCACGAAGCCGGCCGATCCGCCCAAAGGGGGCGACCCCTTCCCCCCCTCACCCTCCAACACCAAAGGGGGGAACAACAACTAAGCCCTGGTTCCCCTGGATCTGAGGCTTGGTGGGAGTTGTCCGGCCGTACGCCCGAGGGCCCGTCGCAGCGGTTGCGACGGGCCCTCGGGCGTTCCCGGTGCCGGGCCCCGGCGGACCCGCCCTGGGGTGTGCTCAGGGCCGACGGACACGCCCCGGGGCGTGCTCAGGGCTGGCGCAGCTCCGGCGGCGGGGTGCGCTTGGCGTCGACGTCGTCCACCCGCACCAGGCTCCCCCAGACCGCCATCCGGTAGCGCGAGGTGTACACCGGCGTGCAGGTGGTCAGCGTGATGTACCGGCCGGGGCCGGTGTAGCCGGAGCCGACCGGGACGGGCGCGACGATGCCGGTGTCGTACTTGGACGTCTCCGGCAGGGTGCCGTCGACCCGGTAGACGTACCACTTGTCCTTGGTCTCGACGACGATCGCGGCGCCCCGGTGGACGGCGTCCAGGTCGTGGAACTTGGCGCCGTGGCCGTCCCGGTGGGCGGCCAGCGCGAAGTTGCCGGTCTGGTCCCAGGGCATCGCGGCGCGGTAGGGCTGCTCGTAGACCCCCGCCACGCCCTCGGCCAGGGTGTCGCTGTCGGTGCCCATCCGGATCAGCACCTGGTAGTCCCTGCCCATCGCCGGGACGTGCAGGAAGCCGACCGCGTCCCCGGCCGCGAACGGCGCGGCGGGGGCGGGCGCCCCGCCGGGGGCCGCCGAGGGGGTGCCGGTCGGGCTCGCGGCCCAGGTGTTGCGCAGCCGGTCGGAGGCCGCGGCCGCCGAGCGGTCCGCCTCGACGTTGGTCCACCACAGCGAGTAGGCGACGAACAGGCCGAGCACCAGTCCCAGGGTGATCAGGAGCTCGCCGAAGACGCCCAGCGCGGCCAGCGCCCGGTCGCGGCCGCGGCGGGCGGGCGCGGGGCCAGCCTCGGACGGCGGGAAGGCCTCCTCCCGCGGCTGGGCCGACTGCGCGGTCTCGTCCGTCATCTCCGGTGCTCCCCCTTCGTGCCGGGTGCCCGGGCGGTTCACCCGCCCGCGATCGCGGCCGGCTTGCCCTGGCTGCGCGGCCGTTCCTCGGTCATCTTGCCAAACACGATGAGGCGGAACTTGGAGGTGAACTCCGGCGTGCAGGTGGTCAGCGTGATGTACCGGCCGGCGCCCGCGTAACCGGCGCCGTTGGGGACGGGCTTGATCACGCTCACGTTGGTGGGGGAGGTCTCCGGGATGCCGCCGGTGATCTCGTAGGTGTAGTACGCGGTGGCCGTCTCCACCACGATCTTGTCGCCCTTGCCGAGCTGGTTGATGTACCGGAACGGCTCGCCGTGGGTGTTGCGGTGCGCGGCCAGCGCGAAGTTGCCCGCCTTGTCGGCCGGCATCCCGGTGCCGGTGTAGTGGCCGACCAGGCCCTTGTCGAGCACCGCCGGCTTGGAGGTGCCCTCCGCGATCGGGAACTTCAGCCCCAGCTTGGGCAGGTAGATGATGGCGAAGCCCTTGCCGGGCTCGAACGACTCCGGCTTGGCCGGGTCCGGGGCCGGCTGCCCGGGCTTCGGCGGCGCCTGGGCGGCGTCGAACTGCTGCTCCAGCCGGTTGCGGGCGCCGTCGGCGGCCGCGTCGGCCTGCACGTTGGTCCACCAGAGCTGGTACGAGACGAAGAGCAGCATCACCACGCCGAGCGTGATGCACAGCTCGCCGACGAGCCGCGCGGCCACCACGACCGCGGACTCCTTGGGCCGCACCTTCGCCCCGGCGCCCCGGCCGCCCGCCCGGCGCCGCCCGGCACCCGCGCGGACGGCGGTCCGGCCCTGGGCGGCCCGTCGGCGCTCGGCCCGGCCGCCGGTGGGCGGAGCCGGTTCCGCGGCCGGCCCGCCGACGTCCAGGGGCAGGCGCAGTTGCAGGGTCTGGTCGGGCAGCCACGGGTACTCGGGCCCGGACGCGGCGGGCTGCTCGGCCTGCTCGTACACGCCCCAGGCGTCCTCGGCGGTGCCCTGCCCGGACTGGGCCGGGTACGGCCGCGGGTACGCCCCCCGGCCGTGCTCCGCCGCGTCGCCGTAGTGCTGTCCGCCGCCGTACCGGCCGTCCCCGTACGGGCTGCCGTCGTACTGCGCGCCGCCGTACGGCTGTCCGTCGCCCGGGCCCGCCTCCGGCTGGTAACGCCCCTCCGGACGCAGCGCGGTCACGCCGCTCAGCCCCGGCCGATCACCGGGGCGAGCCCGGCCGACCGGTCCACGGCCTGCGGGTAGCCGCACTCCGCCAGCCAGTTGGCGAGCATCCGGTGCCCGCCCTCGGTGAGCACCGACTCGGGGTGGAACTGCACGCCCTCGACGGGCAGTTCGCGGTGCCGCAGGCCCATGATCACGCCGCTGTCGGTGCGCGCGGTGACCACCAGTTCGTCCGGCACGGTGGCCGGCTCGACCGCCAGCGAGTGGTACCGGGTGGCGGTCAGCGGCGAGGGCAGTCCCTCGAACACCCCGCCGTCCTCGTGCTCGACCGGCGAGGTCTTGCCGTGCAGCAGTTCCGGTGCCCGGTCGACCACCGCGCCGTACGCGACCGCGATCGACTGCAGGCCCAGGCAGACGCCGAACACCGGCAGCCCGATCCCCGCGCAGTGGTGCACCATCCCGATGCAGACCCCGGCCTCCTCCGGCGCCCCGGGCCCGGGGGAGAGCAGCACCCCGTCGAAGCCCCGGTCGTCCTCGCCGCCGGACCGGCGGACGGCGTGCTCGACGGTCACCTCGTCGTTGCGCACCACCTCGCAGGTGGCACCGAGCTGGTACAGGTACTGGACCAGGTTGAAGACGAAGCTGTCGTAGTTGTCCACGACCAGGATGCGGGGAGCGGTCGGCTGGGTGGTCATTCTCGCGTGGTCTCCGTGGGATGCGGGGCGGGGTCGGCAGGGTGGAGGAGCAGGGCCGCCGGTTCAGCCGGCCGCGGCACCGTCGCCGCCGTCCACTGTGACGTCACCGAAGGGGAGCAACGGTTCCGCCCACGGGAAGACGTAGGTGAAGAGGAGATAGACGATCCCCACGATGAGGAGCAGCGAGATGACGGCGCGGACCAGGGTGTTCCCCGGGAGGTGACGCCAGATCCAGCCGTACATGGTGCTCCCTCGACGTAGCGGACTGGGGTCAAGAGTAGACCCGGGATCAACGACCGCGAGGCCGGTCCGCTACTGCTGCCCGCCCGCCGACCGCAGTTCGGTGGTGCCGGAGTATCCGGGGAGGGTCAGGTCGCCGCTCTCCTGGACCTTCCAGCCGAGCCCGTACGCCTGGACGTACTGCAGGTAGTTGCGGATCGTCGGGTCACCGTCCACGGCGGCCTTCAGCGCGTCGGTCCGGCCCACCGCCCGGACCACGTACGGCGGCGAGTAGACCCGGCCCTGCAGGAGCAGGGTGTTGCCGACGCAGCGGACGGCGCTGGTGGAGATCAGCCGCTGGTCCATCACCTGCACGCCCTCGGCGCCGCCCCGCCACAGCGCGTTGACCACGGCCTGGATGTCCTGCTGGTGGATGACCAGGTCGTTGACGCCGGGCTCGGGGACGCCCGGGATGCGCGCGGTGGCGTTCGGCGGGGCGTCGTTGAGGGTGACGGTCAGACCGCCGCCCTGGAGCGGCTCCAGGGCCGCGCCGAGCCGCAGGGCGTCCAGCCGGGCGGCGTCGGCGGGGTTGCCGCCCTGCTGCCCGGTGAGCTCCTGCGCACGGGCCTGGAGGTCGGCCAGCTGGGCCTGCGACTGCTGGTTCTGCGAGCTGCGCTGGCGTATCACGTCGCCGAGGCTCAGCAGCGAGTTGTCGGTCCGCAGGTCGGTGCCGCGGGCGGTCTGCGCGCTGATGTAGAAGAGCAGTCCGGCGAGCGCGAAGACCGCGCAGGTCAGGGCACGCCCGACAATTCGGGTGCCGGAGCGGCGGGTACTGGTCGGCCGAGGGGGAATCGACAAATTAGGCACCGTACCCTTATCTCCTTAAGACCCACCGAGCCACTACGCTAACGGACGCCGGTGGCGCGTGCGGGAACGGTCCCCATGCGTTCCGCACCGCCCGTCGCCGGCCGACCGACCCCCGCTGCACCTCTGCGCGGTCTCACAGCGCATCGACAGGAGAGCTCCTCGTGCCGAAGTCTCGACTCCGCAAGAAGTCCGACTACACCCCGCCGACCACGGCCGCGGTGAAGATCAGTTCGGGCCGCGGTTGGGTCGCACCACTGATGCTGGCACTGTTCCTGATCGGCCTGGTCTGGATCGTCACCTATTACGTGACCAGCGGCAGCTACCCGGTCGAGAGCTGGCGGAACTGGAACATCCTGGTCGGTTTCGGCTTCATCGCCGCAGGGTTCGGCGTCTCCACTCAGTGGAAGTGACCTCCCGCTCTTCCTGAGGCTCCGGTCGAGCCGCCTCCGCCGCTTCGGATCGCTGGTGCCGGGCGGCGGTCAGGCGTGCCCGGGCGCGGACGGGAAACCGGTCGGCTATCCCCACAATCGGACTGTCGTGCTTATCCACATGGTTATCCACACTGGGGAAAAGCCTCCCCGGCCTGTGGATAACTTTCCCGCCACGAGCCTTCCGCAGTCCTGCACAACTTCCTGGAAACGGGAAAACCGCACAGCAGGACACGCGTAGAACAGCAGTCCACACCCGGGGCGGCGCACAGCCTGTGCACAACCCCGCACCCGCTGTGGACAAACACCCGCGGCGTCACGCGCCGTAGCGGGCCATCCCGATCACCAGCATGGCCGCCACCACGGCCACCGACCCCGTCAACGCCAGCCCCTGGACCAGGCCGCGGCGCTCGCGCGGGGCGTACATCAGACCGGCCGCCGTCAGCGCGCCCACCACCAGACCGCCCATGTGCACCCGCCAGTCGATGACGTCCGCCCGCGAGAAGGTGATGACCAGGTTGAAGACCAGGAACGCCATCACGGGGCCGAGCGGGCCCCGGTTCCGCAGTTGCAGCACCACCGTGGCACCGATCAGCCCGAAGATCGCGCCGGAGGCCCCCACCGACCGCAAGGACTCGCCGTCGATCAGGAAGGCGAAGGTGCTGCCCCCCAGGCCGGAGAGCAGGTAGAGGGCCAGGAAGCGCAGCCGGCCGAGCGCCGCCTCCAGCGTGGGGCCGAGCCAGAACAGGACCAGCATGTTCGTGCCGATGTGCCACCACTGCAGGTGCAGGAACACCGAGGTCAGCAGCCGGTACCACTGGGCGGGGCCGTCGGCGACGCCGTCCGGACCGCCCAGGACGGACCGCCCGGCGCTGTACAGCTCCCAGACCTGGCCCAGCCGCGGCGTGAGCACGTAGGCGGCCAGCACGAAGACCACCACGTTGACGCCGATCAGCACCCTGGTGACCAGCCCGCCGTCCTGGGCGATCGCCCCGCCGAACCGGGTGGTCGCCCGCCGCGTCCCGGCGTGCCCGTCGCCGACGCACTCCGGGCACTGGAAGCCCACCGCGGCGGCCACCATGCACTGCGGGCAGATCGCGCGCTCGCAACGGGTGCAGGCGACGCCGGTGGCCGTCTGCGGGTGCCGGTAGCAGCCGGTCAGCATGAGGTTCTTCCCCTCCCGTACGGGACCGCCGAAATCGCCAGCCTACTGCGGCGGGCCCGGCACCGGGCCTTCTCCCCGGCCGCTCCCGCACCCCGCGTACGGCCCACTCCGACGTGCCGGTGGACACATCAGCATGCATGATCAGCATTCAGGTGGATATGTGCATAAAGGACGCCACCCAGGAGGAGAGACTCGTGACCTTTTCGGACTCGGCTCGTGAGACGGCCACCAAGACCCGGGACACCGCCGCGCAGCTCGCGGACGGCGCCAAGCAGCGCCTGGGCCCGGCCCTGGACACCTTCGGGCCGAAAGCCGCCCAGGCCGCCCAGAGCCTCCGCGTCCAGTACGACCGGCACATCGCCCCGCAGTTCGGTCACGCCTTCGCCAGCCTGCCGCCCGAAGCCCAGCAGAACGCCCTGAAGGCCTTCCACCGCGCCCAGGAGGCCGCCCTGGCGGCCCGTCTCTCCGCCGCCCGCGCCGCCGACCAGGCCCGCTCCACGGTCGGCCCCAGGGTCGCCCAGGCCGTCGAGGAGGCCCGCGCCGCCGTCACCCCGGTCGCCCAGGAGGCCCAGACCCGGGGCGCCGCCGCGCTGACCGCGCTGCACGGCAACGTCACCTCGGCCGAGATCAGCGACCTCGCCGCCCGCAACGCCCGGAAGAAGCAGTGCAACGGCCTGGCCACCGGCCTCGCCGTGGCCGGCGCACTGGCGATCGGCGGCGGCATCCTGGCCTGGCAGTGGTGGCGCCGGCACAGCAACCCGGAGTGGCTGGTCGAACCCCCCACCGACCGGGCCGACCGGCCCGACCGGCCCGCCGGGGCACACGCCGCCGGCGGGACGGCCCCCGAACCGGTCAACGGCACCACCCCGGCGGACGCCGCCGGCGCCCCGCAGAGCGCCCCGGGCGCCCCCGCCGGGCCCCGGGCCGGGGACGCGGACACCAAGCCCGCCCCGCCGCCCGGCCGACCCGGCGACGACGGCCCCGAGCCGCACGACCCGCACTGACCCGGCGCCCGGGCCCCCAGGGCACGAAAACGCCGATCGGCCGCTGACCGGGATTCAGGTCAGCGGCCGATCGGCGTCACGACTGCGATGAACTGTGGAGCATAGGAGATTCGAACTCCTGACATCTGCCTTGCAAAGGCAGCGCTCTACCAACTGAGCTAATGCCCCTCGACGGCACCGCAGGTGCCGACGGGCACTAGCGTACCGGGTTCCGGCACCGTTCCCAGCGCCCTCCCCCCGGGCCGACCGGACCTGCCGCCGAGGCGGCGTCCGGGCGGTGCCTGGGGTCCGGCCGATCCGGTCGGGTGACCGGGCCGGCCGGCCCGGGAGGCGCGGTCGAGCGCCTCCGAAGATCGTCGATCGTCGGATCGTCCGGGCTCAGCGACCGGCCGGAACCGGGTCGGTGGCCTCGGTCCACAGGTCCTGCTCGGCGCGGTCCGCCTGGACCTGACGGTAGACAAAGAAGCCGCCGAGGGCGACCAGGGCGACCAGGAGAAGCTTCTTCACCGCGGGACCTCGTCCTTCTTGCGTTGGTGGACTCAAGAGCCGGTGCTCCGGCCGGAGTGACCGGGCCGACGAGTCCAGATGTGTTTCGAGCGCGAGCGGGCTGCCGGGTGCCAGACTGCCCTTGCGGCCGATGATACACACCGGTGTCCCAATCGTGACCAGCCACCGCTGCGGCCAACCCGGCGGTCCGGGCGGAGGATTGACGCCGCACCTCCTGTCGTACGGTCGGCCGGCACGGGCCGGGCCCTACGGCGTGCCCGGCGGGGCGCTGGACGGGTGGTTCGACGGGCGGTCGGCCGGGCGGTTCGACGGCGTCACCACCACGGCCTTCCCGCCCGCCAGGTCGACCTTCGTCCGGGGCGGCGCCCCCTCGCCCTCCTCGTCGCGCAGCATCAGGGTCGTGCCGCGTTCGTCCAGCTCGTGCTGCTTGCCGGCGGCGAACTGCGCGTGCAGCTGCTCGAAGCCGGTGGCCGAGATCTGCCCCTCCCGGCCGGTCCCCCGCCACGGCACCCAGCGTGACCGGCGCGCCCGCAGCGCGAGCTGGTCGACCACCGCGAGCACCACCAGGGCGCAGACCAGTCCCGGGATGCTCATCGCCCAGAAGACCGCCATGTCGTCACCATCCCTCCACACGTTCCCTCCCCGGAGAACAGCCCGGCGGGACGCGCGGTTCCCGCAACGGCGGGGGAAACGCCGAAGGGCCCGGAGTGCATCACTCCGGACCCTTCGCGGTGGTGGGCCTAACAGGACTTGAACCTGTGGCCTCTTCCTTATCAGGGAAGCGCTCTAACCGTCTGAGCTATAGGCCCTTGCCGCACTGAAAGATTAGCGGACCGATGGCCGATCTCCCAAATCCGGGTCGGCGGGGTTCCCGGCGGACACCCCGGCGACCTGCGGCGGCGCTCCGGCGGCCGGGCGCAGCAGCCACTCCGCGCGGGTCGACGGGAGGCCCGCCGCGCCCTCCTCGGTGCTGCGGACGGCGAGGATCTGGTTGATCCCGATCCGGTTCTGCTCGAAGGCGAGCGCGCTGGCGGCCATGTACAGCCGCCAGACCCGGGCCCGGCCGCGGCCGACCAGCCGGACCGCCTCGCTCCAGTGCGCCTCCAGGTTGGCCACCCATTCGCGCAGGGTCAGCCCGTAGTGCTCGCGCAGCGACTCGACGTCCCGGACCTCGAAGCCGGCCTCCTCCAGCCGGGCCACGGTGGAGCCGACGGGCGAGAGCTCGCCGTCGGGGAAGACGTAGCGGTCGATGAAGGGGCTGGTGTGGTGCTGGACCCCGGGGAGGTCGGGGCGGCGGGCGATCTGGTGGTTGAGCAGCCGGCCGCCGGGGACCAGCAGCCGGTGGAGGCCCTCGGCGTAGACCCGGTACTGCTCGGAGCCGACGTGCTCGGCCATCCCGACGCTGGAGATCGCGTCGAACGGGCCGTCGGCGATCTCCCGGTAGTCCTGGAGCCGGACCTCCACCCGCCCGGCCAGGCCGGCCTCCTCGACCCGCCGGCGGGCCAGCGCGACCTGCTCCCGCGAGATGGAGACGCCGACGGCGGTGACGCCGTAGTGCTCGGCCGCGTGCAGCAGCAGCGAGCCCCAGCCGCAGCCGACGTCCAGCAGCCGCATCCCGGGCCGTAGGCCGAGCTTGCGGCAGATCAGGTCGAGCTTGGCCTCCTGGGCGGCCTCCAGGCTCTTCGCCTCCGGTGTCCAGTAGGCGCACGAGTAGACCATGGAGGAGCCCAGAACCAGCCCGTAGAAGTCGTTTCCGACGTCGTAGTGGTGGCTGATGGCCGCGCGGTCCCGGCTGCGGCTGTGCAGCCGCCCGCGGGCCCTGCGGACCTCCTCCGGGGGCGGCGTGGGCTCGAGACCGAGCGCCCCGGCCCGCAGCGCGGCCGCGAGGACGCGGCGCCCGTTGGCACCGAGCGCGTCCCGCGGGCCGAGGTCGAGGCGACGGATCTCCGGCCGCTCGGCGAACCGCCCGACGGCCGAGAGCACCTCGTAGAGGTCGGTGCCGGGGGCGATCTCCAAGTCCCCCGCGACGTACGCCCGGGCCAGGCCCAGCTCGCCCGGCTGCCAGAGCAGGCGACGCAGCGCCCGGCGGTTGCGCAGGACCACCGCGGGGGCTCCCGGCGGCCCGGCGACGCTGCCGTCCCAGGCCTGGACCCGCAGCGGTACCGGAACCCCCAACAGCCCGTCCAGGGCCTCGACCAGTTGACCTGCGAGCTTCGCCACCGCGCGCCTCCGTCCAGCCGTCCTGCGGAACGTCATCCGACCCGGTCGGGCGGACCGGGGGGCGGCCTGCGGCACTCCCAGGCGTGGACCGGGCGCCACCCAGCTAATCCCACCGCGGCCGGCCCGCTTCCGGGCGGCACGCCGCGGGCGGCCGGCTGTCACCCGAAATGCCGACGGGCCCCGCAGGCTGCAACAGCCTGCGGGGCCCGTCCATTCCGTCCGTGGACGGCGAGCTGACCCGGGGTCAGGATCCGACCGGGGTCAGTCCTCCTCGGCCAGGGTCAGCTCGACGCCGCCGGTGAAGCCGGCCGCCGCGTTGTAGATGAACGCCGAGAGCGTGGACAGCGCGGTCAGCAGCACGACGTCGACCACGGCGATCAGCGAGGTGAAGGTCATCACCTGGCCGAAGCCCACGTAGTCCATCAGGTTGAGGCCGCCGGCGCTGTCCGAACCGGTGACGTCCTTGAGGGTCTTGGTCAGCGAGTCGAAGACGCCGAGCGAGTCCAGCGTCATCCACAGCACCGCCGCGGCCACGATGATGATGATCCCGACCGCCAGCGACAGCAGGAAGCTGACCTTCATCACGGACCACGGATCGACCTTGGTCACCCGCAGCCGGGCCTTGCGGGTCCGGCCGAGGCCGACACCGGCGGCCGCCGCGGGGGCGGCCGGGGCCGGCCGGCGCGCCGCGCCCGGGACGGGCGTGCCGCCGGGCGGGGTGTTGCCGCTGGTCCGGGTCCCCCTGGCCGGGGTCGGCTGCCCCTTGGCGTAGGTGGTCGGCTGCGAGAAACCTCCCGAGCCCGCCGCCGGAGCGCCCGGCGGGGGCGGGGGCGGGGGCGTCTGACCGCCGTACGTCGCGCCGCCCTGGCCCGCTCCGCCGACCGGTGGCATCAGCGAGGTGGACGCGGCCGAGTGCTCGGGCGGCGTCTGCGGCACACCGTACCCACCCCCGCCCTGCGCGCCCGGACGGCCGCCGGAGGGCCCTCCCGCAGCACCCGTGGCTCCACTCACCTGGTCCTCCCGCACTTCCCACCAGGACGGCGGCACCGTCCTGCTTCGTCACTCGTCGTCCAGCGCCCGGCGGGATTGCCCGGAACTGGTGGGCGGCCGGTGCCGCCACGCCCTCTCTCAGGACGCGACGGCACCGGCCCGTGGTTCGGTTCAGACCTCGGCGTCGCCGCCGACCGTCGTCTCCGTACCCTCAGCCGTCTCGGTGGACGCGGTGTCCGTGACCTCGTCCTCCACCGTCTCCTCGTCCTCGGCTTCCGCGTTGCGGGCCATGCCCACGACCGCATCGCGCTTTCCGAGGTTGATCAGTTGGACGCCCATGGTGTCACGTCCGGTTTCACGAACTTCGGAAACCCTTGTGCGAATCACCCCACCCGACAGGGTGATCGCCATGATCTCGTCGGTGTCGTCGACCACGAGCGCGCCGACCAGCGAGCCCCGGCCCTCGACGATCTTCGCCGCCTTGGTGCCGTAGCCGCCGCGCCCCTGGACACGGTACTCGTCCACGGCCGTGCGCTTGGCGTACCCGCCGTCGGTGGCGGTGAAGACGTACGTTCCCGGGCGGACGACGTTCATCGAGAGCATTTCGTCGTCCTCGCGGAAGGCCATGCCCTTGACGCCGGAGGTGGCGCGGCCGGTGGGCCGCAGCGCGTCGTCGGTCGCGGTGAAGCGGATCGACTGGGCCTTCTTGGAGACCAGCAGCAGGTCGTCCTCGGAGGAGACCAGCTCGGCGCCGATCAACTCGTCGTCCCGGCCCTCCTCGTCCTGGCGCAGGTTGATCGCGATCAGGCCGCCGGAGCGCGGCGAGTCGTAGTCCTTCAGCGCGGACTTCTTCACCAGGCCGGCGCGGGTGGCGAGGACCAGGTAGGGCTTGTCCTCGTAGGTGCGCACGGCCATCACCTGGGCGATGTGCTCCTCCGGCTGGAAGGCCAGCAGGTTGGCCACGTGCTGGCCGCGGGCGTCGCGCCCGGCGTCCGGGAGCTCGTAGCCCTTGGCGCGGTAGACCCGGCCCTTGTTGGTGAAGAACAGGATCCAGTTGTGGGTCGTCGTCACGAAGAAGTGGTCGACGATGTCGTCCTGCTTGAGCTGCGCGCCGCGCACGCCCTTGCCGCCGCGCTTCTGCGAGCGGTAGAGGTCGGAGCGGGTCCGCTTGACGTAGCCGCCACGGGTGATCGTGACGACGATGTCCTCCTCGGCGATGAGGTCCTCGATCGAGAGGTCGCCGTCGGACGGGATGAGGGTGGAGCGCCGCTCGTCGCCGTACTTGTCGACGATCGCGGTGAGCTCCTCGGAGATGATCTCCCGCTGGCGGGTCGGCGAGGCCAGGATCGCGTTGTACTCGTCGATCTTGCGCTGCAGCTCGTCGTGCTCGTCCATGATCCGCTGGCGCTCCAGGGCGGCCAGGCGGCGCAGCTGCATCTCCAGGATGGCGTTGGCCTGGAGCTCGTCGATGGAGAGCAGCCCCATCAGGCCGCTGCGGGCCGCGTCGGCGCTCGCCGAGGCCCGGATCAGCGCGATGACCTCGTCGATCATGTCCAGCGCGCGCAGCAGCGCGCGCAGGATGTGGGCGCGCTCCTCGGCCTTGCGCAGCCGGAAGGTGGTGCGCCGGACGATGACCTCGACCTGGTGGTTGACCCAGTGCCGGATGAAGGCGTCCAGCGACAGCGTGCGCGGCACGCCGTCGACCAGGGCCAGCATGTTGGCGCCGAAGTTGGTCTGCAGCTCGGTGTGCTTGTACAGGTTGTTCAGCACGACCTTGGCGACCGCGTCGCGCTTGAGCACGACCACCAGGCGCTGGCCGGTGCGCGAGGAGGACTCGTCCCGGACGTCGGCGATGCCGGCGACCTTGCCGTCCTTGACCAGGTCGGCGATCTTCAGCGCGAGGTTGTCCGGGTTGACCTGGTACGGCAGCTCGGTGATCACCAGGCACTGGCGGCCCTGGATCTCCTCGACCTCGACCACGGCGCGCATGGTGATCGAGCCGCGGCCGGTGCGGTAGGCGTCGTCGATCCCGCGGTGGCCGACGATCAGCGCGCCGGTGGGGAAGTCGGGGCCCTTGATCCGCTCGAGCAGGGCCTCCAGCAGTTCCTCGTTGGAGGCGTCCGGGTGCTCCAGCGCCCAGAGCGCGCCGGAGGCGACCTCGCGCAGGTTGTGCGGCGGGATGTTGGTGGCCATGCCGACCGCGATGCCGGTGGCACCGTTGATCAGCAGGTTGGGGATGCGCGCGGGCAGGACGGTCGGCTCCTGCGAGCGGCCGTCGTAGTTGGACGCGAAGTCGACGGTCTCCTCGTCGATGTCGCGCATCATCTCCATGGCGAGCGGCATCATCTTGCACTCGGTGTAGCGCATGGCCGCGGCCGGGTCGTTGCCCGGGGAACCGAAGTTGCCGTTGCCGTCCACCAGCGGCATCCGCAGCGACCACGGCTGGGCCAGGCGGACCACGGTGTCGTAGATGGAGGTGTCGCCGTGCGGGTGGTAGTTGCCCATGACGTCGCCGACGACGCGGGCGCACTTGTAGTAGCCCTTCTCGGGGCGGTACCCGCCGTCGTACATCGCGTAGAGCACGCGCCGGTGCACCGGCTTGAGGCCGTCGCGGACCTCGGGGAGCGCCCGGCTGACGATCACGCTCATCGCGTAGTCGAGGTACGAGCGCTGCATCTCGGTCTCGAGCTCGACCGGCTCGATCCGCATGGTCGCCTGGGCGGTGGCCTCGGCGGTGGCGGGGGTCTCGGGCTGTTCGCCTTCGGGACGGTTGTCGTCGACCACTGGTGGTCAGTTTCCTTTCACGCGGACTGGTACGTGGTGCGCTGCCGGTCTGGCGGCGTCACACGTCCAGGAAGCGGACGTCCTTGGCGTTGCGCTGGATGAAGGAGCGGCGTGCCTCGACGTCCTCGCCCATCAGCACGGAGAACAGCTCGTCGGCGCGGGCGGCGTCCTCCAGGGTGACCTGGAGCAGCAGCCGGTGCTCGGCGTCCATGGTGGTGACCCGGAGCTCCTCGGCGTTCATCTCGCCGAGACCCTTGAAGCGCTGGATCGCGTCGTCCTTGGGGAGCCGGCGCCCGGCCGCCGCCCCGGCCGCGATCAGCGCGTCGCGCTCGCGGTCGGAGTAGGCGTACTCGAAGTCGTCGCGGCCCCACTTGATCTTGTACAGCGGCGGCATGGCGAGGTAGACGTACCCGGACTCGACCAGCGGCCGCATGAAGCGGAACAGCAGGGTGAGCAGCAGGGTGCGGATGTGCTGACCGTCGACGTCGGCGTCCGCCATCAGGACGATCTTGTGATAGCGGAGCTTGGACTCGTCGTAGTCCTCCTGGATGCCGCAGCCGAAGGCCGAGATCAGCGCCTGGACCTCGGTGTTCTGCAGCACCTTGTCGATCCGGGCCTTCTCGACGTTCAGGATCTTGCCGCGGATCGGCAGGATGGCCTGGGTGCGCGGGTCGCGGCCCTGCTTGGCCGAGCCGCCGGCGGAGTCACCCTCGACGATGAAGATCTCGCACTCGGCCGGGTCCTTGGACTGGCAGTCGGAGAGCTTGCCCGGCAGCGAGGCGGACTCCAGCAGGCCCTTGCGGCGGGTGAGGTCGCGGGCCTTGCGGGCGGCGACGCGCGCGGTGGCGGCCTGGATGGACTTGCGGATGATGTCCGAGGCCTCGTTGGGGTTGCGGTCCAACCAGTCGTTGAGGTGCTCGTGGACGACCTTCTGGACGAAGGTCTTCGCCTCGGTGTTGCCGAGCTTGTCCTTGGTCTGGCCCTCGAACTGCGGCTCGCCGAGCTTGACCGAGATGATCGCGGTCAGACCCTCGCGGATGTCCTCGCCGGAGAGGTTGTCGTCCTTCTCGCGGAGCAGCTTCTTGTCCCGCGCGTAGCGGTTGACCAGGCCGGTCAGCGCCGCGCGGAAGCCCTCCTCGTGGGTACCGCCGCCGTGCGTGTGGATGGTGTTGGCGAAGCTGTAGACCCCCTCGGTGTAGGAGGAGTTCCACTGCATCGCGATCTCCACCGAGATCGCCTTGTCCTTGTCCTCCGCCTCGAAGTCGATCACCGAGGGGTGGATCACCTCGCCCTTGCGGGAGTTGAGGTGGGCGACGAAGTCGGCGATGCCGCCGTCGTACTTGTACGTGACGGTGAGCGGCTTGCCCTCCTCGTCCACGTGCTCGGGGCGCTCGTCGGTGAGCGAGATGGAGAGGCCCTTGTTGAGGAAGGCCATCTCCTGGAAGCGCCGGGACAGCGTCTCGAAGGAGTAGACCGTGGTCTCGAAGATCTCCGGGTCGGCCCAGAAGGTGACGGTGGTGCCGGTCTGCTCCGAGCCCTCGTGCGTGGCCAGCGGCGCGGTCGGCGCACCGGCCTTGTAGTCCTGGGTGAAGCGCGAGCCGTCGCGGTGGATCTCCACCGCCAGGCGGGTCGACAGCGCGTTCACGACCGAGACGCCGACACCGTGCAGACCGCCGGAGACGGCGTAGCCGCCGCCGCCGAACTTGCCGCCGGCGTGCAGGACGGTGAGCACGACCTCGACGGCCGGCTTCTCCTGGCCGGGGACGATGTCGACCGGGATGCCACGGCCGTTGTCCACCACCCGGACCCCGCCGTCGGCGAGGAGCGTGACGTCGATGGTGTCGGCGTACCCGGCCATCGCCTCGTCGACGGAGTTGTCCACCACCTCCTGCACCAGGTGGTGCAGGCCGCGCTCGCCGGTGGAGCCGATGTACATGCCGGGGCGCTTGCGGACGGCGTCGAGGCCTTCCAGCACCTGGATGTTGCTACCGGTGTAGGAAGACTGGTCGGTCTGGTCTGGGGTCTGGCTGGGGTTGCCGGAATCGGCCACGAAGCGCCCTCTCTGGCACAGCACGGGCCGCATTCCCGCCCCGTGTGGGCGGGCGTGCGACCACGGCGTTTCGACTCGGTTGCCACTAGCAACAGTGTTTGGCTCTCAGTCTACCGGTACGACTGACAGAGATGGGCGTTTGGCAGCCCTTGAAGGCAGATATGCCGCCCTGAATCCCCTCTGGACATGTCCCGATACTCGCCCGGGGGGCCCAGAGCGCCTGGAAGGGCTGTCAGGGGTTCCGGAAGATCGTGGTCCGCTCCCCGCCCGCGGCGCCGGACCGGCAACCCGGTCAGCCCCAGGTGTCGCCCGGCCCCTTGCTCCCCGGGGCGCGCAGCCGGCCGTAGCCGCGGGCGGGCGCCGCCGGGCCGAGCACCTTGATGGTGCGGACCGTGCCGTGGCCCAGCTCGTGGTTCAGACGGGCCACCAACTGCCGTGCCAGCCAGCGCAGTTGGGTGGCCCACGCGGTGGAGTCGCACTGCACGGTGAGCACCGCTGCGGTGTCGTCGTAGGAGGAGGGGTGGCAGTGCGCGGCGATGTCCGGGCCGACGATCTGGGGCCAGCGGCCCATCACCCCGCCGACCGCGGCCGAGGACTCCCAGCCCCGTTCGGTCAGCAGCCGGTTCAGCGCCGCCCCCAGCGGGACCGGGTCGCGGCCGTCCGACCGGGCTCCGCTGCGCAGGCCGTGCCGCTTCGCCTCGCGCTTCTCCCGGACCTGCTCGCCGCGCTGCCGCGCCTGGGCCCGGGCCGCCCGCAGCGCGGAGCGGGCGAGGTCGGCGCCGGTCGGCGCCGCGTCGCCCGGCCGGGGGGAGTGCTCCGCCGGCTCGCTCACGACGATCTCCTTTCCCCAGCCTGTGGACAACGGTCGCGGACGCGCGCCGGTGAGCCGTCCAGCCTACGGGAGTACGCGGGCGGCGGTTGCGCAGGTACGGGGGACTCAGGCGTCGATCCGGCGGACGGCGCCGTCGGCGACGGCGAACCGGGCGCCGGCCAGCGCCTTCGGCACGTCCTCGGCGACCGCCGCGGTGACCAGCACCTGCTCGCCGCCGGCCACCAGTTCGGCCAGCCGCTCCCGGCGGGCCGCGTCCAGCTCGGCGAACACGTCGTCCAGGATCAGCACCGGCTCGCCGCCGTCGGCGCGCAACAGCTCGTACGAGGCCAGCCGCAGCGCCAGCGCGAACGACCAGGACTCGCCGTGGCTCGCGTAGCCCTTGGCGGGCAGCGGGCCGAGTCTGAGCACCAGCTCGTCGCGGTGCGGGCCGACGAGGGTGATGCCGCGATCCACCTCCTGCTTGCGGACCGTCTGCAGCGCGTTCAGCAGCTGCTCCTCGGCCTGCTCGCGGCTGGTCGGCAGCCCGCCCTCGAAGGAGCTGCGGTACTCCAGGACGGTCTCGCCGCCGCCCGGGGCCAGCTGCCCGTACGCGGCCACCACCAAGGGCTGGAGGGTCGCCACCAACTGGATCCGGAAGGCCGTCAACTCGGCTCCGGCCCGGGCCAGATGGCCGTCCCAGACCTCCAGGGTGGAGAGGTCGGCGCCCTTGCCGCCACCGGCCCGGCGGGCCATCGCGGCGGTCTTCAGCAAGGCGTTGCGCTGCTTGAGGACCCGCTCGTAGTCCTGCCGGACCCCGGCCAGCCGGGGGGCCCGGGCGGTCAGCAGCTCGTCCAGGAAACGGCGGCGCTCACCCGGGTCGCCCTTGACCAGGCTGAGGTCCTCGGGGGCGAACAGGACGGTCCGCAGCAAGCCCAGCACGTCGCGCGGGCGGACGTTGTCGGAGCGGTTGATCCGGGCCCGGTTGGCCTTGCCCGGGGTCAGCTCCAGCTCGACCAGGGTGGTGCGGCCGCGGTCCACCACCGAGGTGCGGACCACCGCCCGCTCGGCGCCCAGCCGGATCAGCGGGGCGTCGGTGGCGACCCGGTGACTGCCCAGCGTGGCCACGTAGCCGATCGCCTCGACCAGGTTGGTCTTGCCCTGACCGTTGGGCCCGACGAAGGCCGTCACGCCCGGGTCGAGGGGAACCTCGGCCCGGGCGTACGACCGGAAGTCGGCGAGCGACAGATGCGCGACGTGCATGGCTGTGGACTGCGCTCGCCTTCTGTGGAGGTGCGGGTTACTTGGACTCGACCGCGTGGCCGCCGAACTGGTTGCGCAGCGCGGCGATCATCTTCATCTGCGGCGAGTCGTCCTGGCGGGAGGCGAAGCGGGCGAACAGCGAGGCGGTGATCGCCGGCAGCGGCACCGCGTGGTCGATCGCGGCCTCGACGGTCCAGCGGCCCTCACCGGAGTCGGCGGCCCAACCGCGCAGCTTGGCCAGGTGCTCGTCATCGTCCAGCGCGCGGACGGCCAGGTCCAGCAGCCAGGAGCGGATGACGGTGCCCTCCTGCCAGCTGCGGAAGACCTCGCGCACGTCGGTGACCTCGGGGGCGGCCTCCAGCAGCTCCCAGCCCTCGGCGAAGGCCTGCATCATCGCGTACTCGATGCCGTTGTGGACCATCTTGGCGAAGTGGCCGGCGCCCACGGCGCCCGCGTGCACCGAGCCGAAGTCGCCCTCGGGCTTGAGCGCGTCGAAGACCGGCTGGGCGTGGGCCACGTGCTCGGCGTCGCCGCCGTACATCAGGGCGTAGCCGTTCTCCAGGCCCCAGACGCCGCCGGAGACGCCGCAGTCGACGAAGCCGATGCCCTTGGCGGCCAGCGCCTCGGCGTGCTTGATGTCGTCGGTCCAGCGGGAGTTGCCGCCGTCGACCACCACGTCGCCGGGGGAGAGCAGCTCGGCGAGCTCGTCGACGGTCGCCTGGGTCGCGGCGCCGGCCGGGACCATCACCCAGACCACCCGCGGGCCCTGGAGCTTGGAGACGAGCTCCTGCAGGCTCTCGACGTCGGAGATGTCCGGATTGCGGTCGTAGCCGATGACGGTGTGGCCGGCGCGGCGGATCCGCTCGCGCATGTTGCCGCCCATCTTGCCGAGACCGATGAGGCCGAGCTCCATGACCAAGTCCTTACCTGTGGTGACGTGCCTGCCGGCGGCGCCGTTGCCGCACGCCCCGAGCCTACGCGCTGCGGCGGTGACGGCTCCCTGTGGTCGGGCCGACCGGGGGAGGGCGCCCACCGGCTGTGCACAGCCGGTGTGCACAGCCTGTGGGTGACGGCCTGCGGGCAGCGGCCGCGAGGTCAGCCGGAGAGGCGGACCGGCATGATCAGGTACTGGTACGCCTTGTCCTCCTCGGCGTCCACCGAGGCCTTGCCGCTGAGCAGGGCGGGCTTGGTCGGGGTGGTGAAGCTCAGCTGGGCGTAGGCGGAGTCGATGGCCTTGAGGCCCTCCTCCAGGTAGCCCGGGTTGAAGGCGATCGAGATGTCGTCGCCCTCCAGGTCGGCGTCGATCCGCTCGGTGGCCTGGGCGTCGTCGCCCGAGCCGGCCTCCAGGGTCAGCACGCCCTGCTCGAAGCTGAGCCGGACCGGGGTGTTGCGCTCGGCGACCAGCGAGACGCGCTTGAGCGCCTCCAGGAAGGGCTGGGTCTGGATCGCGGCGACGGCGCTGAACTCCGTCGGGAACAGGCTGCGGAACTTGGGGAACTCGCCCTCCAGCAGCCGCGTGGTCGTCCGGCGGCCGGCGCCCTCGAAGCCGATCAGGCCCTCGCCCGCGCCGCCCGAGGAGAGCGCGATCGAGACGGTGTCGCCGCTGCCCAGGGACTTGGCGATGTCCTGCAGGGTCTTGGCGGGCACCAGGGCGACGGCCGAGATGTCCGACTGCTCGGGCTTCCACAGCAGGTCGCGGACCGCGAAGCGGTAGCGGTCGGTGGCGGCCAGGGTGATCCGGTCGCCCTCGATCTCGACCCGGACACCGGTGAGCACCGGGAGGGTGTCGTCGCGGCCGGCGGCCACCGCGGCCTGGCTGACCGCGGAGGCGAACACGTCGCCGGAGACGGTGCCCGTGGCGGTCGGCATCTGGGGCAGCGCCGGGTACTCGTCCACCGGGAGGGTGGGGAGCGTGAAGCGGGAACTGCCGCAGACCACGCTGACCCGCTGGCCGTCGGTGGAGATCTCCACCGGCCGGTTCGGCAGGTTGCGCGAGATGTCGTTCAGCAGCCGACCGGAGACCAGGACGGTGCCGGCCTCCTCGATGTCGGCCTCCAGCTCGACCCGGGCCGAGACCTCGTAGTCGAAGCCGGACAGCGCCAGGCTGCCGTCCTGTGCCGTCAGCAGCAGGCCGGCCAGCACCGGCACCGGCGGCCGTGCCGGGAGGCTGCGGGCAGCCCAGGCCACCGCCTCCGCGAGGACGTCACGCTCCACCCGGAACTTCACCGGTAACCGCCTCCTGGATCGAGCGCTCCCGCTCGCACTCTGGTTCGTCTGATCTTGATCGTCGGTCGGGCTGTCCACCGAGCTCTGCCACTCCGCTTCCAGTCGCCGAGGACAGTCTGACGTACTCCGCCGACAGACGGGGCAGACGGGCGGAAGCAAGCCGAACAGATGTCGGGGCGCGGTTGTCCACAGATTCGGGGCCCACCCACTTTCAAGCGAGTCGATGGGTCTAAATGTGTAGTGGTAGTAGTAGGGCCTGTGGAAACCGTGGATAACCCCGTTTCCGCAGGTCAGGCCCACTTTTTTGTCCACAGCGGGTGTGGACGGCGGCTGTGGACGGACAGGCCGTGCTGTGGACAGCGGAGCGTTACCCACAGGGCACGCTGGGTATCCACAGGTTATCCCCAGGGCTATCCCCAGATTCAGACCCGGTTATCCACGGGCCCCGGTCAACTTTACGTGACGCCTTTCACACCAGGGCATGAACGCGAACCCACGCTTGTCGAACTGTGGATCATGCTGTGGACAACCTGGGGATAACCGCCCCTCCCCTGGGGACAACCGGTGGATAACCCGGATGGCCCACTGGCGGCCCCTCAATTGTCCACACCCTGTGGATAACGGTTGTGCACAAGTCCACAGGCACCTGACCTGCGCGGAAGAGCGTAGCGGCGACACGCCTGTGGACGAATTCTGGATAACTTCGGACTCCCCGGCCTGTGGACCACGGGGAAGGCGCTCGTCCTGTGGACAACTGCCCTGCGCGGCCCCGGTTTTCGAATCACCGGTCAGATGTTCGGCGCGGGCTGTGGACTGGCGCAGCGTCCGTCGAGGGCATGTCTGCCCAGCCGGCGCCCGATACACACCTGTGGATGTGCCGAAAGGGCGTCAGGATCGCTCCTGACGCCCTTTCCGGCCGTCCTGGCCCAGGCCCTGCCCGGCCCTGCGGCCGGACGGGCCTCAGCTCTTGATGCGGTTGGTCAGCTCGGTGACCTGGTTGTAGATCGACCGGCGCTCGGCCATCAGCGAGCGGATCTTGCGGTCCGCGTGCATCACCGTGGTGTGGTCGCGGCCGCCGAACTGCGCGCCGATCTTCGGCAGCGAGAGGTCGGTCAGCTCCCGGCAGAGGTACATCGCGATCTGACGTGCCGTCACCAGGACGCGGCTGCGCGAGGATCCGCAGAGGTCGTCCACACCCAGCCCGAAGTACGCGGCGGTCTGCTGCATGATGACCTGCGCGGTGATCTCCGGCCCGGCGTCCTCGTCCCCGCCCGGGATCAGGTCCTTGAGGACGATCCCGGCCAACTCCAGGTCCACCGGCGCCCGGTTGAGGTTGGCGAAGGCGGTGACCCGGATCAGGGCGCCCTCCAACTCCCGGATGTTGCGGGTGATCCGGGACGCGATGAACTCCAACACGTCGGCCGGGGCGTTGAGTTGCTCCTGGATCGCCTTCTTGCGCAGGATCGCGATCCGGGTCTCCAGCTCCGGCGGGGTGACGTCGGTGATCAGGCCCCACTCGAAGCGGTTGCGCAGCCGGTCCTCCAGCGTGGTCAGCAGCTTGGGCGGCCGGTCCGAGGAGAGGACGATCTGCTTGTTCGCGTTGTGCAGGGTGTTGAAGGTGTGGAAGAACTCCTCCTGCGTGGACTCCTTGCTCGCGAGGAACTGCACGTCGTCCACGAGCAGGATGTCCATGTCCCGGTAGCGCCGGCGGAAGGTGTCCGCCTTGCCGTCCCGGATCGAGTTGATGAACTCGTTGGTGAACTCCTCCGAGGACACGTAGCGCACCCGGGTGCCCGGGAAGAGACTGCGCGAGTAGTGCCCGATGGCGTGCAGCAGGTGGGTCTTGCCCAGCCCGGACTCGCCGTAGATGAAGAGCGGGTTGTACGCCTTGGCCGGGGCCTCGGCGACGGCCACCGCCGCGGCGTGCGCGAAGCGGTTGCTGGCGCCGATGACGAAGGTGTCGAAGAGGTACTTGGGGTTCAGCCGGGCGGCCGGTTCGTCCTTGCGGGAGCCGCCGGCCGGAGGGGCGCCCGGCGGGGCGGGCACGCCGGGGACGCCGGGGCGCTCGGTGGCGCGCTCCGGCGCGTTCTTGTCCGCGGGGCGGCCGCCGACCGGACGCGAGCCGGGGGAGCGGCGGCCGGCGCCGGCGCGGGGCTGCTCGTTCGGGCCGGGGCCGTAGGCGCCGCCGAACAGGTCGCCCTGGGTGGTCGCGGGCGGACCGGGCATCGGGCGCGGCGCCGGCCGCGACGAGTGCTCGTCGGTCTCGCGGTAGCCGGGCGGCTGCTCCTGGTACCCGCCGCCCTGCTCCGGGTAGCCGCCCTGTTCCTGGTAGCCGCCCTGCTCGGGGTAGCCGCCGCCCTGCTCGGGGTAGCCCGGCCAGGCCGGCCCGGCCGCCGGGGAGCCGTACGGCGCGGGGCGCTGCTCGTAGCCGCCGGTGTCGTAGCGGGGCCGCTCGTAGTCCTGCTCGTACGGCTGCTGCTGGTAGCCCTGGCCGCCGTAGCCGCCGCTGTCCTCCTCGGAGGGGCCGGGGTACGGCTCGGCCGGGGCCTGGGCGGCGGGGGCGGTCGGGACGGCGTTGGCGTCGACCATCACGGCGATCCGCACCGGACGGCTGAGCTCGCGGCTGAGGGCCTCGGTGAGCTGCGGCAGCAGCCGGCCCTCCAGCACCTGCTTGGCCCGCTCGTTGGGGGTCGCCAGCAGGGCGGTGTCGTGCATCATCCACATCGGCTGGGTGCGCTGCACCCACTGCTTGTCCATCTCCCCGACGTCCGGGTCGCTGACCAGCCGCTCGACGACTCTCGCCCAGACCGGGACGAGGTCGCTGTTGACATCAGCCACTGGTGCACGCTTTCTCGGTTCCCCGCGGCTCCAGCAGGGGTGGTGGATCAGGAGACTGTGGATCGGCGGGTCCGTCTCCGGCGGACCGACCCCACGAGGAACGAACACGAAGAACAAACCAGACAAGTCCTGCAACGGTAGTCAGCGAACAGGGCCGGATCAAGTCGTTGTCCACAGGCTGTGGGCAACGGGGGGCTCCGGACGCCCTCGGGGGGCGGCGCGAAGAAGCTGGTTTGACCCTCGTGCCCCGTCCCGCGTACCGTAACCAGGTCGAGTTGTCGATGGCCGCTGCCGCATGTCCGCGGGTCCACCCGCTCCATAAGGCGCGCAGCACGGGCGCCGTGGATTGCCCTGAACCCCAGCCGAACTGGGGCGATGGGTCGGATTTCCGAATCATGGGGAGATCACGCGGACGCACGGTGACGGCCAAGCGATTCCCCGTCATCCTACGATTCACCTCAGGAGCCCCCGAGTGAGCAAGCGCACCTTCCAGCCGAACAACCGTCGTCGCGCGAAGACCCACGGCTTCCGGCTGCGTATGCGTACCCGCGCCGGCCGCGCCATCCTGGCTGCCCGCCGTGGCAAGGGCCGCACCAGCCTGTCCGCCTGATCCACGACAGAGTCTGTTGTGCTGCCCTCCGAGAATCGGCTGCGGCGGCGCCAGGACTTCGCGACCGCGGTGAAACGCGGTCGCCGGGCCGGCCGGCCCCTTCTGGTCGTCCATCTCAGCAGAGAAGGCGACCCCAAGGGGCAGACCGACCGGACCAGCGACTCCCGCCCGCACGTCGCCGAGGGGACTCCTTCGGCGCGTGCGGGTTTCGTCGTGAGCAAGGCCGTCGGCCCGGCGGTCGTTCGCAACCTGGTCAAGCGCCGGTTGCGGCACCTCGTTCGTGATCGTCTGTCCAGGCTGCCCGCCGGTAGCCTGATAGTGGTGCGTGCGCTGCCCCAGGCCGCGACCGCCTCGTACCAGGACCTGGAACGTGACCTGGACGCGGCGCTGAAACGGTTGCTGAAGGTGGAGCCCGCCACGACGGCGCCGACGGGAGCAGGACGATGAAGTTCCTGCTGATGGGTCTGATCAGGGTCTACCAGTGGACCATCAGCCCACTGCTCGGTCCGGTCTGCCGCTACTACCCCTCCTGCTCGCACTACGGCTACGAGGCCGTGAAGGTGCACGGGGCGGTCAAGGGCGGCGGGCTGACCGTGTGGCGCATCCTGCGCTGCAATCCGTGGACGCCCGGCGGGGTCGATCACGTTCCGCCGCGTAAGCATCCGGTGTGGCACCGGCGGTTGCGAGACTGGCTGAGCAGCCGGTCCGCCACCGGACAGCCGGTGACCACGACCCCCGCCGGTCCGGACCCTGAGGGCCCGGCGACCATTGGCCCTGAGGGGCCAATCCACATGTCCAAGGAGCCTGACCGGTGACCTTCTCCTTCCTGAATCCCCTGTACACAGCGGTGTCCTGGATCATCGTCCAGTTCCACTCGCTGTACAGCAACATCTTCGACCCGGACGGTGGCTGGGCCTGGGGCCTGGCCATCGCCTCGATGGTGGTCGTCATCCGGATCTGCCTGATCCCGCTCTTCGTGAAGCAGATCAAGGCGACCCGGGCCATGCAGGCGATCCAGCCGAAGATGAAGGCCATCCAGGAGCGCTACAAGAGCGACAAGCAGCGCCAGTCCGAAGAGATGATGAAGCTGTACAAGGAGGCGGGTACCAACCCGTTCTCCAGCTGCCTTCCCATCATCGTGCAGGCGCCGTTCTTCACCGCCCTCTACGGTGTGCTCGCCAAGGTCGCCAAGAGCGAGCAGATCGGCGTCATCCACGGTGACCTGCTGACCAGCGCCGGCAAGGCGCACATCTTCGGCGCCCCGCTCTCCGCGACCTTCGTCAGCAGCCCCGAGACCAGCGTCAAGATCGTCACCGCGGTGATGATCATCATGATGTCGCTGTCGCAGTTCGTCACCCAGCGCCAGCTGATGACCAAGAACGTCGACCTCACGGTCAAGACGCCGTTCATGCAGCAGCAGAAGATGCTGATGTACGTCTTCCCGGTGATGTTCGCCGTGATGGGCATCAACTTCCCCGTCGGTGTCCTGGTCTACTGGCTGACCACCAACGTCTGGTCGATGGGCCAGCAGCTGATCGTCATCCACAACAACCCGACCCCGGGCAGCAAGGCGTGGGACGAGCGGCAGGTCCGTCTGAAGAAGGCCGGCCGGCTGAACCCGGACGGTTCGGAGATCAAGGGCGCGCTCTGGGGCCTGCTTCCCCCGTCCAAGGCGACCCTCGACGCCGCCTCGGCCGCGGCCGCCGTGGTCGAGGAGTCGGCGCAGACCCGCCGCCAGCAGCCCCGCAAGCAGACCAAGGCGCAGCGCCAGCAGAGTGGTGCCGGCCAGCCCGCCGCCGACCTGGCCAAGGACACCGAGGCCCCGGCCGAGGAGCCCGCCGACACCGTCCCGGCCGACTCCGGTGCCAAGCCGACGGCCGCCCAGCAGGGCGCGGCCAAGCCCGGTACGGCCAAGCCGGGCACCGGCCGGCAGCAGCCCAAGCGGGGCGGCCAGCGGCCGAAGAAGAAGTCCTGACCGGCCCTGGACCTGTTGTGACAGCGCGCAGAGCTTCGTTCCCGGCCCACCAATCTGGGCCCATCTCCGAAGGAGTCCATCAGTGACGGAAGGCACCACCTCCGCCGTCGAGGCCGAGGCCGCCGCCAGCACCGACGAGAACGTCATCGCCCGACTGGAGCAGGAGGGCGACATCGCGGCGGACTACCTGGAGGGTCTGCTCGACATCGCCGACCTCGACGGTGACATCGACATGGACGTCGAGGGCGACCGCGCCCTGGTCTCCATCGTCGGTGAGGGCAACGACCGCGCGCTGCAGCGCCTGGTCGGCCAGGACGGCGAGGTGCTGGAGGCACTGCAGGAGCTGACCCGGTTGGCTGTCCACCGGGAGACCGGCGAGCGCAGCCGCCTCATGCTGGACATTGCCGGCTTCCGGGCCCGCAAGCGCTCCGAGCTGGCCGCGCTCGGTGCCGAGGCTGCCGAGCGGGCGAAGAGCAGTGGCGAGCAGGTCAAGCTGCAGCCGATGACGCCCTTCGAGCGCAAGGTCGTCCACGACGCGGTCGCGGCCGCCGGTCTGCGCAGCGAGTCGGAGGGCGAGGAGCCCCAGCGGTGCGTGGTCGTGCTGCCGGTCTGAGACCGGCGGTACGACGACCGGCCGCCGCGGCGGCCGGTGGGCTTCATCGGACGCGACCCCGTCCGCCTCGTGCGGGCGGGGTCGTCGTCCCTTTGCGGGGCGTTGGCCCGGCGCGAGATGTTTCACGTGAAACTGTGCGGAGAGCGGGTCGGTGGATCCGGGGATCGGAGAGGTCGAGATGGACACGGAGAACGCGGCCGCTGGCCGGCCGGGGGCGGACGACGTGAATCCGGCCGCTGCGGGGCCGGCCGCCGAGGCGACCGAGGCGACCGAGGTGCCCGAGGTGCCCGAGGTGCCCGAGGTGCCCGAGGCCCCGGCCGTCGCCCGGGAGGTCTTCGGCGATCGCTTCGACGCCGCGGTCCGCTACACCGAGCTGCTGGCCACCGCGGGCGTGCGGCGTGGGCTGATCGGGCCGCGCGAGGTGCCCCGGCTCTGGGACCGGCACGTCCTCAACTGCGCGGTGCTCGCCGAGCTGCTGCCGGCCGGCTCCACCCTGTGCGACGTCGGCTCCGGCGCCGGCCTGCCGGGCATCCCGGTGGCGCTGGTCCGTCCGGACGTCTCGGTGACGCTGCTGGAGCCGCTGCTGCGCCGGACCACCTTCCTGGAGGAGGTCGTCCGGGAGCTGGGGCTGGAGAACGTCACGGTGCTGCGCGGCCGCGCCGAGGAGATGGTCGGCAAGCTCGCGGTGGACGTGGTGACCGCCCGGGCGGTGGCGCCGCTGGACCGACTGGCCGGCTGGGGGATGCCGCTGCTCCGCCCGCACGGGCAGATGCTGGCGCTCAAGGGCGACAGCGCCGAGCAGGAACTGGCCGACTCGCGGGCCGGGCTGACCAAACTGGGCGCGGTCGAGTGGAGCGTGATCTCGGTCGGCGAGGGCACCCTGGAGACCTCGACCCGGGTGGTCCAGGTCAAGGCGGGGGAGAGCCCCGGCGGCGTGAAGGCCGCGACCCGGCGGGCGAAGGCGGCCCGGGCCGGACGGAACGCGGGCACCCGGACCGGCGAGCGCAGCCGGGGCGGGCGGCGCCGCAGCCGCTGAGGCGGGTGACGCCGGACGGACGCGACGACGGGCGGGTGGTTCCTCCTGAGGGGGAGCCGCCCGCCCGTCGGCGTTCCGGTGGCCGTCGGGGTGACGGCCGGTCGACGGGAGGACACCGGAGTGTCGCAACGTCAGATTTCCGACATAGCGGGCATGGTGTTTCACGTGAAACGTCGCTCCTTGCTCTCGGGAATCCTTGGCCGCAGCCGGGCGGCGACTGTTGCCGCTCCGGTTTCACGTGAAACACTGACCCCCATGCAGGACTCGGAGACCATCGGCCAGATCGATGACACGCCCATCGCGAGGGCTGCCCAGGCTGCGGTTCAGGCGATCGGCCGAGCGGGTGAGGGTCTGCCCCGCCCCGCCGCCACCCGGGTGATCGTGGTCGCCAACCAGAAGGGCGGGGTCGGCAAGACCACCACCACCGTCAACCTGGCCGCCTCGCTCGCCATGCACGGACTGCGCGTCCTGGTCGTCGACCTCGACCCGCAGGGCAACGCCTCCACCGCCCTCGGCATCGACCACCACGCCGAGGTGCCGTCCATCTACGACGTCCTGGTCGAGGGCAAGCCGCTCGCCGACGTGGTGCAGCCGGTGGTGGACGTCGAGGGACTGTTCTGCGTCCCCGCGACCATCGACCTGGCCGGCGCCGAGATCGAGCTGGTGTCGCTGGTGGCCCGGGAGAGCCGGCTCCAGCGCGCCATCGCCGCCTACGAGCAGCCGCTGGACTACATCCTGATCGACTGTCCGCCCTCGCTGGGCCTGCTGACGGTCAACGCCCTGGTGGCCGGGCGGGAGGTGCTGATCCCGATCCAGTGCGAGTACTACGCGCTGGAGGGCCTGGGTCAGCTGCTGCGCAACGTCGAGCTGGTGCGTGCGCACCTCAACCCCGCGCTGCACGTCTCGACCATCCTGCTCACCATGTACGACGCCCGGACCAGGCTGGCCGCCCAGGTCGCCGAGGAGGTCCGGACGCACTTCCCGCAGGAGGTGCTGAGCACCGCGATCCCGCGCTCGGTGCGCATCTCGGAGGCGCCCAGCTACGGTCAGACGGTCCTCACCTACGACCCGGGCTCGACCGGGGCGCTCTCCTACCTGGAGGCCGCCCGCGAGCTCGGGCTGCGCGCGGTGGGGATGGGCGGCGGCCCGCTCCTGGGGCAGCAGCGGCACGGCAGCGGTACGGGGCACGGAGCCCCGGTGGCACAGCACGGTACGACGGAGGGTCATCGGTGAGTGGTCGCAGGGGTTTGGGACGAGGGCTCGAGGCGCTGATCCGCCCCGCCGTGCCGGTGGACGGCGGGGCGGCGGCGCAGCCCGCGACGGCCACGCCCGCACCGGCGGGGGCGACCGGCGCGGCGTCGCCGAGCTCGGTACCGACGCTGCCGACCGGCCGCGGCACGGTGGCGGCCCGGGCGGCCGCGGAGAAGCAGGCCGAGCAGGCGCAGCCGGCGTCGGTGGCCGGTGCCTTCTTCGCGGAGCTGCCGGTGGACGCGATCGAGCCCAACCCGCGTCAGCCTCGTGAGGTCTTCGACGAGGACAAGCTGGCGGAGCTGGTCGTCTCGATCAAGGAGGTCGGTCTGCTCCAGCCGATCGTGGTGCGCCAGGTCGCGCCCGACCGCTTCGAGCTGATCATGGGCGAGCGCCGCTGGCGCGCCTCCAAGGAGGCCGGGCTGCAGCAGATCCCGGCGATCGTCCGCGCCACCGAGGACGACAAGCTGCTGCTGGACGCCCTGCTGGAGAACCTGCACCGGGCCGAGCTGAACCCGCTGGAGGAGGCGGCCGCCTACGACCAGCTGCTGCGGGACTTCTCCTGCACCCACGACGAGCTGGCCGACCGGATCGGCCGCTCGCGTTCGCACGTCTCCAACACGCTGCGGCTGCTGAGGCTCTCGCCCACCGTGCAGAGCCGGGTCGCCGCCGGGGTGCTGACCGCCGGCCACGCCCGGGCGCTGCTCGGGGTGTCGGACGGCGAGCGGCAGGAGCTGCTGGCCAAGCGGATCGTCGCGGAGGGCCTCTCGGTGCGGACCACCGAGGAGATCGTCACGCTGATGGGCGAGGAGGAGGACCGGAAGCCGAAGCGCCAGGTGCCGAAGGCGGGCAAGCTGATCTCCCCGGCCTTCAACGATCTGGCGAGCCGGCTGTCGGACCGTTTCGACACCCGGGTCAAGGTCGTGGTGTCGCAGCGCGGCGGCAAGCTGGGCAAGGGCAAGGTGGTGCTGGAGTTCGGCTCGGTGGAGGACCTGAACCGCATCCTGGACAGCCTGGCCCCGGGCGAGGGCGGTCTGCGGCTGTCGCAGGGCTGAGCCGGGCCGGGGACGACACCCGATGGGTGCATGTTCCACGTGAGCACTGTTTCACGTGAAACATGCACCCATCGGCGTCTGTGGGGGCATGCTCGACCGTGAAGTGGAGGAGGAGGTGCGGGGCATGGGACGCCGGATCGCTCCGCTGACCCTGGACAACCTCGCCGACCTGCCGACGACCTGCCGCTCCTGCGTGTTCTGGGAGCTGGATCCGGTCAGCGGGAAGGCGGCGGTGGAGTCCGGGAAGCCGGAGTTGGAGAAGGAGGGGTGGATCTCCGCGGTGCTGCTGGAGTGGGGTTCCTGCGGCCGGATCGTCTACGTGGACGACCAGCCGGCCGGCTTCGTGCTGTACGCGCCGCCCGCCTACGTCCCCCGGTCGCAGTCCTTCCCGACCAGTCCGGTCTCGCCGGACGCCGTCCAGCTGATGGTCAGCCGGGTGGTTCCGGGCTACCAGCGGCAGGGGATCGGTCGGGTGCTGGTGCAGACCGTGGCCAAGGACCTGCTCGGGCGGGGGGTGCGGGCGATCGAGGCCTTCGGCTCGGCCGGACCGGAGCCGGTCAGCTGCGTGCTGCCGGCCGACCACCTGCTCGCGGTCGGCTTCAAGACCGTCCGGTCGCACCACCGCTACCCGCGGCTGCGGCTGGAGGCGCGCACGACGCTGTCCTGGCGGGGCGATGTGGAGGTGGCGCTGGAGCGGCTGCTCGGCGGGGCGCGCAAGGAGCCGGCGCTGCGGCCGTTCTGAGGCGGGTGGAAACGACGGCGGCGGGGCTCCCCGGTGTGGGGAGCCCCGCCGCCGTACGGTCGACGACCGGTCGACCTAGACGAAGCCGTCCAGCTCGCGCAGCAGCGCGGCCTTCGGACGGGCACCGGTGATGGACTTCACCGGCTCGCCGCCCTTGTAGAGGATCAGGGTCGGGATCGAGATGACGCCGTACTGGGCGGCGGTCGCCTGGTTGGCGTCCACGTCCAGCTTGGCGATGGTCAGCTTGTCGCTGTGCTCGGCCGCGATCTCGTCCAGGATCGGGGCGACCTGGCGGCACGGGCCGCACCAGGTGGCCCAGAAGTCGACCAGCACGGGCTTGTCGCTGTCCAGGACGTCGGCCTTGAACGTCGCGTCGGTGACGGTGGTGGTGGCGCCGGCCACGGGAACTCCTCGGGTTCGGACGGAGAGGGCTGCTGCCAGGTGAACAACGGGCGGGCCCGTTCTGTTTCTACCTGGCCGGGGCGGGGGTGTTTCACGTGAAACGGGTGCCACACCCCCGCGGGGGGTCGGTCGGTGGCGAGGGGGGTCAGACCGCCACGACGGCGGCCTTGGCCTCCAGGTCGTCCAGCGCGGCGAGGTAGCGCTCGGCGTCCAGCGCGGCGGAGCAGCCGGTGCCGGAGGCCGTGATGGCCTGGCGGTAGGTGTGGTCCACGACGTCGCCGGCGCCGAACACGCCCGGGACGTTGGTCCGGGTCGAGGGCGCCTCGACCTTGAGGTAGCCCTCGGCGTCGAGGTCCAGCTGGCCCTTGAACAGGTCGGTGCGCGGGTCGTGGCCGATCGCGATGAACAGGCCGGTGACGGCCAGCTCGCGGGTCTCGCCGGTGGTGGTGTCGCGCAGGGTGACGCCGCTCAGCTTCGGGTCGCCGTGGATGGCCTCGACCGCGCTGTCCCACTCGAAGCGGATCTTCTCGTCCGCGAAGGCACGCTCCTGCATCGCCTTGGAGGCGCGCAGGGAGTCCCGGCGGTGGATGATCGTGACGCTGCGGGCGAAGCGGGAGAGGAAGGTCGCCTCCTCCAGGGCGGTGTCGCCGCCGCCGACCACCGCGATGTCCTGGTCGCGGAAGAAGAAGCCGTCGCAGGTGGCGCACCAGGAGACACCGCGACCGGAGAGCTTGTCCTCGTTCGGCAGGCTGAGCTTGCGGTGCTGGGAGCCGGTGGTGACGATCACGGCGCGCGCCCTGTGCACGGTGCCCTCGGAGTCGGTGACGGTCTTGATGTCACCGGTGAGGTCGACCGCGACGATGTCGTCCGGGATCAGCTCGGCGCCGAAGCGCTCGGCCTGCGCCCGCATGTTGTCCATCAGCTCGGGGCCCATGATGCCGTCCCGGAAGCCCGGGAAGTTCTCGACCTCGGTGGTGTTCATCAGGGCGCCGCCGGCGGTGACGGCCCCCTCGAAGACCAGCGGCTTGAGGGAGGCACGGGCCGTGTAGAGCGCGGCCGTGTAGCCGGCCGGGCCGGAACCGATGATGATCACGTTACGGACGTCGCTCACTGCATCTCCTGGTTCGCATCGCGACCCGCGCTAGGTGCGGGGAGGGCGGTTCTGCTCCGCCGCCCGGGACAACGACTGACCAGTGTCTCGCATTCCCAGGCGGATCAGTACCAGGCGAACGCACTGTGGGAGCGGCGCGGCGCCCTGCTCGTCGATCGCATGGGAACGGAGCCCCGATTCCCAGGACACGCCCCGGGCCGTCAACGGGTGGGCACGGTGCGCTCCAGCACGACCGGGCCGCAGTCGGGGGAGCGCAGGTAGACGTCCGCGAACCCGGGCCGGCCGGGCGCCGGGTAGACCAGCACCTCGACCGGGGCGCCCGCGTAGCTGCCGTGGTCGGTGGCCAGCGGGACGCCCTCGGCGGGGGCCGGGCAGGACGGCGGGGAGGCCTGGGTGGTGAGCTCCTGGCGGCCCTCGGCGGGCAGCGCGGCGGAGGGTTTGGCGGGCCCGGTCGGGCGCAGCCCGGGGGGGCTGCCCGCCCGGGCCAGCAGTTGCTGGACCTGGGTGGCGAGCTGGTCGTCCTGGTAGACCGGGCCGGCTCCCGCGGCGTGGTCGGCGCGGGAGCTCTGCGCTGCGCCGGGGCCGGTGCCGGTGCCGGTGCCGAGGGAGGCGGAGGCGGGGGCGCCGGCGGACAGGGTCGGGTGCTGGTCGCCCTGGCCGGCGGGGTGCAGCAGCAGGGCGCCGCCGAGGCCGATCGCGGCCAGGGCGGCGGCCGCGCCGAGCAGCAGGCCGACGCGCCGCCGCCGGGGGCGGGGACGGCCCGGGCCGGTGGGCGCTGCGGGCCGGGAAGGGGGCGCAACGGGCGCCGTGGCGGCTCGCGCGGCCGGGGCCTGGGCGGCGGACCGGGAGGCCGCGAGAGGGCCGTTCTCGGCCTCCGCTGTCGCGGCGGGGGAGGCGGCGGCGAGGGCGGCGTCCAGCCGGGCGGCGACGTCGGCGGGCATCGGCGGGGTCTCGACGGCGCCGAGCAGCGCCTGGACCTCGCCGAGCGCGTCGGCGGTCTCGCGGCACTCGGCGCAGCCGGCCAGGTGCCGGTGCAGCGTCCGGGCGTCGTCGGCCGACTCGATCAGCCCCTCGGCGAGGTCGGCGAGCTCGTCGACGGAGGGGTGGGCCTCGGCGGGGCCGGCGGGGCCGGGGGAGGAGAGGTGGGCCGTCATCGCGTGCTCGCGTCTCCTTCCAGAACCGTCCGACCGGTGTTCGGGCCTGTCCCTGTGACGGTACGGGTGCCCGTCGGGTTCCCCGGCGCGTTCCGCCGTGGTGGCGGAGCCGTGCCCGGGGCGTTCGGTGTTTCACGTGAAACATCCGGCCCGCCGCCGCTCTCGCGCAGGTGGCGGACCAGCGGCAGCAGCCGGGCCCGGCCCCGGGCGCAGCGGCTCTTCACCGTGCCCACCGGGACGCCCAGCAGCTCGGCGGCCTCGGCGACGGGGTAGCCCTGCATGTCGACCAGGACCAGCGCGGCCCGCTGCTCGGCGGGCAGTTCGGCGAGCGCCGCGGTCAGCTCGCGCTGCACCTCGGCCCGGACCACCGGGGAGTCGGCCGGTTCCGCGGCGCCGACCAGGGTGTCCAGGCGTCGCGGATCGTCGTCGAGCGGGGTGGTGCGGCGGGTGGCGCTGCGCCGGGCGCGGTCCAGACAGGCGTTGACCACGATCCGGTGCAGCCAGGTGGTGACCGCCGAGCGGCCCTGGAAGCCGGGGGCGGCGCGGAAGGCGGAGACCAGGGCGTCCTGGAGGGCGTCGGCGGCCTCCTCGCGGTCGCCCAGGGTGCGCAGGGCGACCGCCCAGAGCCGGTCGCGGTGGCGGTTCACCAGCAGGCCGAAGGCGTCCGGGTCGCCGGCGACGTGCCGGGCGAGCAGCGCCGCGTCGTCCTCCGCCACCGTCACCCCTCGCCCCCCTTCGCCGTCGTTCCGACGACCGGACCGCCGGTCAGCCGGAGACCTTGACCTCGGCGACGTGGCCGCGGTAGTTGCCGTCGTCATCCTTCGTCAGAGCGGTCAGCCAGAGCAAGAGGTACCGCGTGGTGACCGGGGTGCTGAGGGTGTACTCGACGTTGCTGCCGGTCTTCTTGTCGAGGACGGTGAAGGCCTCCGGCTTGGCGCTCATCGGGCTGCCGGCGGCGGCCGGGGTGGGCACCCGCAGCTCCGCGGTGTGCTCGCCGAGGAACTGGACGTTCACCGACGAGACCTTCTGCACCGAGCCGAGGTCGATCATCAGGCCGGTGCCCGCCTTGAGGGCGGGCGGCTTGGGGCCGAGCTGGTCGACGTACCAGCTGGTGGTCCAGGCGGTGCTCGGGTCGCCGTCGAAGGCCTTCGCGAGGCTCTCCTTGCCCTCGGCCTCGGCGTTGCGCCCGAGGGGGTTGTACGACTGCGCGTCCTTGATCTGGATCGGCACCGGGGCGTGCGTGGTCCCGTGCGCGCTCGGCGCGGCGCTGCTGGCCGAGGTCTGCGGGGCGGTGGTCGGTCCGGTGTTGCGGAGGTTGTCGACGAACTGCCAGGAGGCGACGCCGATGGCGCCCAGGGCGACCGTCCAGGCCGTCGCCTTGACCACCCGGCGCAGCCGCCGCCGGGTGCGCCGGCTCGCGGTCGGCCGGGACGAGGCGGGCAGCGGGGCGACGGCCGGGTCGGCCACCCGGGTCGGGTTGGGCGCGGTCGGCAGCGCGTGGGTGTTGTGCCGGGGCGGGGCCGGGAAGGCGGGCAGCTCCGGCTCGGGCTGGCGGATGCGCGGCATCTGCGCGATCGCCCGGGTCAGCTCCTCCGGGGTGGTGATCGGCTCGGCGTGGTGCGGCGGATGGTCGAACAGGGCCCGTGCGGCCAGCTCGGACAGGCCCTTGTGGACGCCCGCGCGGACCTGGTCCGGCGCGGCGTTCTGGAGGCCCTTCGGCAGGCCCTGGAGGTCGTAGCGGTCCTCCGGGTAGGGCCAGCGGTGGGTGAGCGCGGCGAACAGCAGGGCGCCGATCGCACGGGTGTCGGCGCGCTCGGCGCCGTCGGTGGCGTCCTCGCCGGGCAGTCCGCGCAGGGCGGCGTCCACCGCGATGCCGTTGATCCGGTACTGGCCGCTGTCGGTGCGCAGCACGCAGCGCGGGGTGAGCCGCAGGTGGGCCTGACCGCGCCGGTGGGCGGCGGCGACCGCGTCGGTCACCTGGCGGACCATCTGGTACGCCTCGTGCGGCTCCATCGGGCCGTCGGCGAGCAGCTTGGCGAGGTCGGACGCGTGCGGCAGCCACTCCCGCACGACGTAGACCAGCTCGCCCTCCTGGACGGCGTCCAGGACCTGGACGAAGCGCGGGTCGCCGAGCAGGGCGGCGGACTTGGCGGCGGCGAGCACCTTGCGGGCCCGCTGGTGGCCGGAGGCCATCAGGTGGACGCCGACGGCCCGGCGCAGCTTCTCGTCGACCGCGCGCCAGCTGCTGAAGGTCTCGGTCTGGGAGATGCACTCCTCCAGCCGGTACCGGTGGCCGATCGTGTCGCCGCTGTGCCGCAGCGGGGCGGGGAGGGTGCGGGGCAGGGTGGCGGTGTCGCGCGGGTCGACGGTGGGCTGCGGGTCGGTGGGGCGGCGCTTGGCGGCCGCGGGCTCCGGGGCGGCGGGCTTGCGCCGGGCGGTGCCGGCGGCCAGCTCGGCGGCGATCTCGTGGACCGAGAGCGGAGCGGTGATTTCCGAGGTCTCCTCGCCGCGGGGGGTGTCCTGGCCGGCGTCGGAGGCGTCGGTGTCCGTGTCCGTGTCCGGGGCGTCGGTGTCCGTGCCCGCGTCGGTGGCCACCGGGGTGTCCAGGGCGGCGCCCTGGTCCTTGGCGGCGTCCTTGGAGGTCTTGGAAGCCTTGGAGGCGTCCTTGGAGGAGGCGTCGGCGGCGCCCGCTCGGGCGGCCTTCCCGGCCGTGAGCTCGTCGATCGCCGCGGCCAGTGCGGCCTCGTCCGCCGCCGCGTCAGCTGCTGACGTGTCGACGACCGCCTTGGTGCCATCAGCCACCGTGGTCCTGCCTCCCCTTGTGTCGCCCCGGCTTGAGAGAGTCGCTGGAGCCCGCGGGTTGGCGGCCACGTGCTCCAGGACAATTGTGCCCACTCTTCTCCACCGAGTACGACCGCTGAGGGGCGCGCTCGGTTGCGTGCTGGTGGAGAGATGTGGTGCAGATCCGACACCGGGCCGCCATCTCGCGGCCCGGGCGGAGCCGGGCGCGGGCGGCGGCCCGGCACCCGGCCGGACGGGCGGAGGAGCCGGTGGCTCCCGTTGACACCCGGTCAGGGCGCCCGCTCGTCCGGTCGGTCGGTGTGGTGGATCAGCGGCCCAGCCGGCCGCGCACCATGCCGAGCATGGCGTTGAGCTCCTCGATCCGCAGGCGCTTCGCGATGAGCACGAACACGGCCAGCTGGAGGCCGCCGCCCGCGACGAGGGACAGCGCGCTGCCCATCCAGCCGTCGAGCACCTGTTGGACCGCCAGGCTGACGCCGAGGCCGACCACCGCGGCCGGCACGCCGGCGGTGGCCAGTCGGCTGTAGGTCTTGCCGATCCGCTTGCTGTCCAGCCCGCCGATCTTCTTCTTCAGCTTCGGCAGTGCGACCGCCACCCCGACGGCGTAGGCCAGACCATAGCCGAAGGCCATCCCGATCACGGTCCACTGGGCGGGCAGCATGAACCAGCAGAGCACCGAGAACCCGGCCTGGCAGACCGCGACCCAGACGGTGTTGGAGAACGGCGTCCGGGTGTCCTCGTAGGCGTAGAAGCCGCGCAGCATCACGTACTGGGCCGAGTACGGGATCAGCCCGAGCGCGAAGGCCGAGAGCATCAGACCGACGTTGGTGGCGTTGTCCAGGGCCCGGTCACCGCCGCCGATCCCGTAGATCGAGCGGGCGATCGCCGGGCCGAGCGACAGGAACAGGAAGGCGCCCGGGACGACCGCCACCGCGCTGGTGCGCAGCCCGTACGACAGGTCGTCGCGGACGGCTCCGGCGTCCTCGTCGGCCGCCGCCCGGGAGAGCCGGGGGAGCACCGCGCTCATGATCGAGACGGTGATCACGGCCTGCGGGAGCTGCCAGATCAGCAGGGCGTTGGAGAACGCCGCGAGGCCGACGCCCTCGTGGCCGCCCTTCTCGGCGGCGCTGCCGGCGGCGGTGGCCAGCTGGGTGATGACCAGGAAGCCGGCCTGGTTGGCGAGCACGAAGAGGAAGGTCCACTTGGCCAGCCGGGCGGCCTTGCCCAGGCCGTGGCCTCGCCAGTCGAAGCGCGGCCGGTAGCGGAAGCCAGCCGACCGCAGGTACGGGATCATCGCCAGCGACTGGACGACCAGGCCGAGCAGGGTGCCGAGGCCGAGCAGCCGGACGCCCTCGGGCGAGATGCCCTCGGGGGTCACGTGCGTGCCGCTGTAGCCGCCGTACACCCAGATGTAGGCGCCGAAGGTGAAGATCACCACGATGTTGTTGAGGACCGGGGTCCACATCATCGCGCCGAACCGGCCGCGGGCGTTGAGGATCTGCCCCATCACCACGTGGACGCCCATGAAGAAGATGGTCGGCAGGCAGTACCGGGCCAGCGCGACCGTGGTCTCGGCGCGCTCCGCGTTCTCCATCATCGGGTGCGAGATCAGCTGCACCAGCAGCGGTGCCCCGAGCACCGCGAGGAACACCACGCCGCCGAGCCCGACCATCACCAGGGTGAGCAGCCGGCTGGCGTACGCGGTGCCGCCGTCCTCGTCGTTCTTCATGCTGCGCACCAGCTGCGGCACGAAGACGGCGTTCAGCGCGCCGCCGCCGATCAGGATGTACAGCAGGGTGGGCAGGGTGTACGCGGCGTTGTACGAGTCGCCCATGACGGCGACGCCGATGGCCGCGGTGATCACCATGGTCCGGACGAAGCCGGTGCCGCGGGAGACCAGCGTGCCGGCCGCCATGATCGCGCTGGAGTTCAGCAGGCTCGCGACCTTGCCGCCGCCGCCGGCCGCCGGGGCGGGCTCGGCCGCGGGCGCGTACTGCGCGGCGCGCTCCTCGGCGACGAGGTCCGCCAGCGGCTCCACCGCCGGCGGCACCGCCACGGCGGCCACCTGCATGGTGGCCTCCTCCTCGGAGAGCGGCGGGTCGAACTCGATCGGGGGGACGAAGGGGCGGTGCCCGTCCGGGCCGGCGTACTGCTGCTGCCCCGGGTAGCCGCCCGTCGGCGGGTACGGCGCGGGGGCGACCGGCGGCACGGCGGCAGCGGGGGGCGGGGGCGCGACCGGCGGTGCCATCGGGTGCACCGGGGCGGGCGGGGGCACCGGCGGCTGGGCCGTGGCCTGTGCCGGGTGGCCGCCGAACAGCGCGTCCACCCCGACGTACTCGGTGGTCTCGCTGTCCCAGGCCGAGTGCGCCGGGCCCGGCTCCCACTGCGGCCGGGGTTGCTCCGGGCCGCCCCACTGGCCGCCGCCGGCCGGAGCCGGCGCCTCCTGCCAGCCGGCCTGCGCCGGGGTGTCCCAGCCGGGCTGCACGGGGTGCACGGGCGGTACGGGTCGCACGGGTTGCACGGGCGGCACCGGGGTGTCCCAGCCGGGCTGTACGGGCGGCACCGGGGCCGCGTACGGGGTCGGCGCCGAGTACTGCGCCGGCGGCACCGGCATCGGGTAGCCGCCGCCCTGCGGCGGCAGCTGCGGCGGCACGTCGTACGCGGTGGCCGGCGGCTGAGGTGCCGCGGGCCGGTCGGCCCGCAGACCGTACGGGTCCTGGCCGGCCTGCGGGTTCCCGTACGCGTCGGCCGCGTACGGATCCTGGGCGTAGGTGTCGGCCACGTACCAGTCGCCGGACGGCGACTCGGCGCCCGGCCGGTTCTCACCGCGGCCCGGCGGCCGCTCCTCGCTGCGCCCGGTCATGTCACCTCTTCGCTGTCGTGGGGGAGGCCGGCCCGGCGTTGCGGGGGGTCGGCGGTATCAAGGACCAACCTTCTCATCACTGGCGGTCCGATCCCGGCCATCCGCGCTGCTGCCGCGCGGTGTCTGCGCGGGGCCGGCCTCGGTGGAGCCGTTGTCGGAGCCGCCCTCGTCCCCGGCCTTCTCCTCGGCCTTCTCCCCGGTCTCGTCCCCGGCCGCGTCCGGAGCCTCGTCCGCCGCCGGGGCCGGGGCCGGGGCGCCGCCCGCGGCCGGGCCGTCGACCGGCTGGTCGCCGTCGGCGTGCGGCTGCCCGGCCCGCCGCTTGCGCTGGCGCATGAAGCGCAGCGCGGCCAGCAGCAGCAGGGCGGCGGCGGCCGCGAAGACGTACAGCACGCCGTTGGTCACCGAGGTGACCTCCACCGTGAACTGCTGCGGCGCGCCGTACTTCTGCGGGTTGGGGCCGGTGGTCCAGAGCTGGGCGGTCATGGTGACCGGGCCGTTGTTGCGCGCCTCGGCCTGGAACCGGAGGGTGGCGCTCTGGGCGGCGGGGATGACCAGTTCCTCCTCCTTGCCCACCCGCAGCCGGTTCGGCTGGGTCGAGGTGAGCACCAGCTTGAGGTTGGTGACGGTCTGGGTGAGGTCGTTGCGGACGCTGACCGGCACCAGGCCGGTGTCGCCGGCGAGGGTGACCACGTTCTTCTTCGTCACCCGGACGGCCCCGGTCAGTTCGTCCAGGTACTTGGCGACGTCCTCGCGGTAGGTGCTGCCGACCGCCGCGTTGGTGCGCCACTCGGTGGACAGCGAGCGGACCATCGCGGCGCTGAACGGGCCGCGCACCCGCTGCGGCAGGGTGAGCACCCGCATCAGCGTGTCCAGGTTCTGCTGGATGTCGTCGGTGCTGCTCAGCTCGGCCGCGGACAGCTCCGAGGCGCGGGCCTGGGCCGGGTAGTCGGAGGCCGTCGGGACGGTGGTGTTGGCCTTCGGGTCGGGCGCGGCCTGGGCCAGGGCGTCCAGCTTGACCGGGGAGAGCCACTTGTTGTCGGAGGCCGTCTGCAGGGCGTCCGCCAGCACCTTGGCGGTGTTCGCGGTCAGGTCGCGCGGCGGCATCACCAGCAGGCCGCGCTGGTTCTGCGGCTGCTCGTGGGTGATCGTGTAGGTCTCGGCGAGGAAGCGCTGGCTCGCCCTGGACTGCGCCTGCGGGGTGGCGAGGTCGGTCTGGAAGAGCGAGGAGACGGTCTCGTCGGCGACCACCGCGTTCTGCCCGTTGCCGATCGGGCGCACCGCGGTCGGGGTGTAGTTCATCGCGTCCGGCTCCGGCATGCTCGCGCCGTTGACCAGGACCAGGCCGTCGCCGGCCTGCTGGGCGATGCCGGCGATCTGCCGGTCGAGGTAGCCCTGGTACGGCCAGGCCACGTCCGAGCGGGTGTCGACGGACAGCCGCCCCTCGACGGTGAGTCGGCCGGCGGTGGCCGCCTTGCCCAGGGCGGTGCCCATCCCGGTCAGGTCGGCGCCGTTGTGCGCGATCGAGGCGAGGTCCGGGTCGGCGTAGGGCAGCGACACCACCTGGCTGCCCGGCTTGGCGACGGCGGCCCGCAGCTTGTCCAGCCAGGCCGTGGCGGCGGCCTGGCCGCCGCCGGCGACGGTGTTGTCGTCCTTGGCCGGCTTGCCGACGGCGTCCTGGCCCGGCTTCTGCACCCGGTACTGCTTGGTCATCGCGAACGCGGTGTCCAGCAGGTCCGGGTCGACCACCCAGGTCAGCTCGGTCAGCTTGGCCCCGGTGTCCACCAGCTCGTACAGTCGGCCGCCCGGGGAGAACTCGGCGGTCAGGCTGTCGTCGCGCAGGACGGGGACGGGCTGGTCGTTGTCGGAGTAGGTCTGCGCGGCCAGCACCGGCGCGTGCACCAGCGGCCAGAGCGTGGTGATCTTGCTGGGCTGGGCCTCGGCGCCGCCCGGGTTGTACGGCAGGAAGGTCCGGGCGATGCCCAGCGGCCGGTCGCGCTGGTTGTCGGCGGTCGAGCCCCAGGCGTCCACCGCGAGCTCGTAGACGCCGCTCTCGGACAGCCCGAGGTCGCTCACCGAGACGCTCAGGGTGTACGGCTGGTTCTGGCCCGGGCCCAGCTCCGGCAGGGCGTACTGCGGGCTGTCCAGCTCCACGCCGTCATAGCCGCTCGGGCCGTTGCGGGTGGTCACCAGGGACAGGTCGCTGCGCCGTTGCAGCGGCTTGCCGGACAGCGGCTTGCGGACGGCCGCGTGGGCGCTCTTGAGCGCCGACTTGCCGGTGTTGGTGACGTGCCCGGTGATCTTCACGATGCCGTTCGGGCTGGCCACCTGCGGCGCCACCGACTCGATGGTCATCTCCACCGGGTACTCGGCCGAGGCGCCGTTGTCGGTGGTCGGCCGGACGCTGCCCCCGGCGGGGAGCGCCTCGGCCGGGGCGACCGCCGAGAACAGGGCCAGGGCGGCCCCGCAGACGGCGGCGAAGCGGCGGGCCGCCCGTCCCGCGTTCCGTCCCGTGCCGCGCCCCTCGACGGGGCGTTCGGTCCTTCCGGGCCGTCGGTCCGCCCCCAGGACCGAGTGCCGTGCCGGCTCACTCACTCGTTCCGCCCTCGCCGTTCTCGATCGCTCGCTGCTGATGCTGTTCGCATGACGCTCTTCGCTTGACGCTGTCCGCCGCGCTGGTGCCGCGGGTGCTCCGCCGGCCACGGCGGCACGCGACACCGCATCCCCTGTCCGGTGCCCGAGACTCGTCCACCGGCATGGTAACGATGCAGCCCGGGGTGCAGTGTTGCGGGCCTTGGGGTGAGACGCCCAAAACGCGCGGGCGGTTGACCTGTCGGGCCACGTACTCTTGTGAGCCGTGTCCACTGCCAATGAGTCCACCGCGCACCTCGACCGTTCCAGCACCGCCGTCCAGGCCGTCCCAGGCCTGAGCGAGGCCCAGACCCTGGGGCTGCAAGAGCTGCTGCGGGTGTCGCCGGTGGCCGACGAGATCGCCCGTCGGTTCGAGGCGGCCGGTCACCGGCTGGCCCTGGTCGGCGGCTCGGTGCGGGACGCCCTGCTCGGCCGGCTCGGCAACGACCTGGACTTCACCACCGACGCCCGCCCGCAGCAGGTGCTCAGGCTGGTCAAGGGCTGGGCGGACGCGGTCTGGGACGTCGGCATCGCCTTCGGCACGGTCGGCGCCCGCAAGGACACCCCCGAGGGCTCCTTCCTGATCGAGATCACCACCTACCGCTCCGAGGCGTACGACCGGACCTCCCGCAAGCCCGAGGTCACCTACGGCGACACCATCGAGCAGGACCTGGTCCGCCGGGACTTCACCGTCAACGCGATGGCCGTCGACCTGCCCGGCCGCGGCTTCATCGACCCGCACCACGGCCTGGAGGACCTGGAGGCCCGGGTGCTGCGCACCCCCGCCACCCCCGAGGAGTCCTTCTCCGACGACCCGCTGCGGATGATGCGCGCCGCCCGCTTCGCCGCCCAGCTCGACTTCGAGCCGGCCCCCGAGGTCGTCGCCGCGATGACCGCGATGGCCGAGCGGATCACCATCGTGTCCGCCGAGCGCGTCCAGGCCGAGCTGAACAAGCTGCTGCTGGCCAAGCACCCGGTCAAGGGCCTGCGGCTGCTGGTGGACACCGGTCTGGCCGACCACGTGCTGCCCGAGCTGCCCGCGCTGCGGCTGGAGCACGACGAGCACCACCGGCACAAGGACGTCTACGAGCACTCGCTGACCGTCCTGGAGCAGGCCGTCGACCTGGAGCAGGAGGGCCCGGACCTCACCCTGCGACTGGCCGCGCTGCTGCACGACATCGGGAAGCCGCGCACCCGCCGCTTCGAGTCGGACGGCCGGGTCTCCTTCCACCACCACGAGGTGGTCGGCGCCAAGATGACCCGCAAGCGGATGCGCGAGCTCAAGTACTCCAAGGAGCTCACCGAGGACGTCTCGCACCTGGTCGAGCTGCACCTGCGCTTCCACGGCTACGGCGGCGGCGAGTGGACGGACTCCGCGGTGCGCCGCTACGTCACCGACGCCGGACCGCTGCTGGAGCGCCTGCACAAGCTCACCCGCTCCGACTGCACCACCCGCAACCGGAAGAAGGCGGCGGCGCTGTCGCGCACCTACGACGGCCTGGAGCAGCGGATCACCGAGCTGAAGGCCCGGGAGGAGCTGGACGCCGTCCGCCCGGCGCTGGACGGCAACCAGATCATGGAGCTGCTCGGCCTCAAGCCCGGCCCGCAGGTCGGCAAGGCGTACAAGCACATGCTCGAACTCCGGCTGGAGCACGGCCCGATGGAGCACGACGAGGCGGTGGCCGCGCTGCGGGCCTGGTGGGCCGGGCAGCAGGGCTGAGAGGTGCTCCGAGGGGTGGGGGCGGCGGGGGGGGGGGGCCCCCCCCCCGCGGGGGGGGGGGCCGGGGGGGGCCCCGGGGGGGGCGCCCCCCCCGGGGGGGGGGCGGGGCGGGGGGGGGGGGGGGGGGGGCGGGGGGGGGGGGGGGGGGGGGGGCCCCCCCCGCCGGGGGGGGGGGGGGGGGGGGGGGGGGGGGGGGGGGGGGGGGGGGCCGGGGGCGGCGCCCCCCCCCACCCCTCGGGCGTGCCGGGTCAGCCGTGGACGCTCTGCAGGCAGAGCACGTAGCTGAGGGACGGCAGGTTGGAGTACGTGCGGGTGTAGGTGCTGTCCGACTTCGGCTGCTTCTCGCAGACCTTCTCGTCGGAGGTGGCCAGGTACTTGTAGACCACCTTGTACTGGGCGCGGGAGTCGCCGCAGGGCAGCAGGGTGATCTTCGGGTTGGCGTCGTGGGTCGCGCCGGTGCCGTTCTCGTTGCGCAGGCAGTCGCCGGGCTTGGCCTGGTCGATGGTGTTCGCCGGGGTGCTGGGGTCGGCAGGCGGCAGCGTGATGGTGGGCACCGGCGGCATGGTGAACGTCGGCGTGGGGAACGGCCGTGGCGAGTAGGCCGGCGGCGAGAAGGTGGTCACCGGGGGCACCGTCACCGTCGGTATTGCGATCGGCGAGGCCGGGTCGTCCTTCTTCGGGCCGAGCACCCCGGTGGCGGCCAGGACCAGCGTGACGACCACCGAGAGCGGCAGCAGCAGCATCAGCGCGTGCGGCCGCCGGCCCAGCGGGACGCCGGGGTCGAGCTGGGGGCCGTGGCTGCCCGGGACGGGCGGCGGCAGCCGCTTGACCTTGCCGTTGGAGACGAGGTTCAACAGCAGGGTGATCGGCGCCAGCAGTACTGACACCGGGCTCCACCAGCCCTGGACCAGGGTGCGGGCGGACATGTCGCGCACCGTCGCCGTCCCGCAGGTGCGGCAGAACGGGCCCGGCATCCGCAGCATCCGGTAGGCCAGGAGCAGGCCCTGGTGGCCGCGGACGGTGGTGTCCACGGCGGGGAAGCCGCCGCAGAAGCGGCAGGCGGGCCCGTCCTGCGGCGCCGGCGGGTACCCGTACCCGTACCCGTAGCCGGGCGCGGGCTGCGGGGGGTAGCCGTACGGCTGGTCGGGCGGCGGCGGGGCGGCCGGGTAGCCGTAGCCGGGCGGCGGGCCCGGCGGCGGGGGCGGGGCCGGCTGGCCGTAGGGGTTTCCGGCGGCGTACGGGTTGCCGTCGTTGGGCGGCTGGGCGCCGTACGGCACCTGGGGTGGCGGAACGGACAAGAGGTCCCCCGGGAAGCGGTGGTGGTGGAGAGGTCAGGACTTCCCCGGCAGCGGGGCGCCGGCCGGGGTCATCGGGCCGAGGCAGAGCACGTACCGCTTCTTGTTCCAGCGGCGTCCGCTCTTGCCCGAGACGGCGCTGGTGGTCTGCGGCGTCTGTCGGCAGCGGTTCACGTCGGTGGTGTCGTCGAACGTCGACAGCACCCGGTAATTCGCTTTGGCATCGGCGCACTCGACGATCTCGACGTCGCGCGTGCCGTTCACTCGGACGCAGTCGCCGGGCTTGGCGCTGCTGACGCTCGGACCGCTGACGAAGTAGCCGACGGCCAGGGCGAGGCAGCCGCCGACCACGCCGACGATCCGCAGCTTCGCCTTGACACCGCGCTTGCGGGCGGGCGCGGCGGCGGCCGGGGCGGGCTGCGGGTAGCCGTACGCCCCGGGGGGCTGCTGCTGCCCGTACGGCGGCTGGGCGCCGTAGCCGGGCTGCGGCTGCGGCTGCTGGCCGTAGGCCGGGGGCGGCCCGAAACCGGGCGGTCCGGGCTGGGGCTGCGACGGGATGTACGGCACCTGCCCGTACGGCTGCGGTGGGGCCCCGTACGGCGGGGCCGGCTGCGGTGGGGCCCCGTACGGCGGAGGTGGCCCGTACGGGCCTGGCGGTGTGCTCATCAGTTCGTCCCCCGAGACCGAGTGCTGTCGCTCCGACAGGTCTGACGTACCTTAGCGACTCGGTCGGACGCCACCCGTCCCGAGGGTCCGAGGGCCTTCAGGCGGCCTGGTCGCCGGGGAGCGGCCCGTACCGCCGGGCGGCGCGCAGGTAGAGGACCGCCGCGAGCCCGTACACCGCGGCGACTCCGACGACCACCGTGACCGAGCGGCCGGAGAGCGGCAGCACCAGCGCGGTGACCAGGGCGGCGGTCACGAAGGCGACGTTGAACAGCACGTCGTAGATCGCGAAGACCCGGCCGCGGTACTCGTCCTCGACCGACTCCTGGACCACGGTGTCGGCGCAGATCTTGGTGCCCTGGGTGACCACCCCGAGCAGCAGCGCCGCGATCAGGCAGGGCAGCAGGGTGAAGCTCAGGCCGAGCGCCGGGACGAAGACCACCGGGGCCGCCAGGCAGACCGTCATCCAGCCGGCCAGGCCGAGCCGCCGGGTGCACCAGGGGCTGACCACCGCGGCGACGAAGAACCCGGCGGCGGACAGGCCGACCGCCTGGCCGAGCGTGACCAGCCCGGCCGCGCTGTCGGTCGGGTCGTTGAAGGTGTACCGGGCGAGCATCACCACGACCACGATCAGCACGCCGTAGCAGAACCGGGCCGCGGTGACGGCGGCCAGCGCGTGCACGGCGGGCCGGCAGTCCCGCACCAAGTGCCGTACGGCGGCGCCGAGTTCGACGGCGGCCCGGACCAGTGCCTGGCCGAGTGCCGGGCGGTCGCCGTGCTTCTCCGGGCCGAGCAGGTCGCGGTCCATCCGGCGGGCGGCCAGCGCGGCCGACAGGTAGAGCAGCGCGGCCACGGTGACCAGCGCGGCGTCGGCCTTCGGCCCGGGGGTCATCACCTGGTGCAGCAGGAAGCCGACCCCTCCGCCGGAGGCGGCGGCGACCGTGCCGAGGGTGGGGGAGAGCGCGTTGGCGGTGACCAGCTGGTCCTGCTCGACCACCCGGGGCAGGGCGGCGGACAGGCCGGCCAGGATGAACCGGTTGAGCGCGGTGACCAGCAGCGCCGAGGCGAAGAACAGCCAGGTCGGCGCCTCCGCCAGGAGCAGGGCGCCGGTGCCCAGGCCGAGCCCGAAGCGGGCCAGGTTGCCGTAGTAGAGCACCTGGCGGCGGCGCCAGCGGTCCAGCAGCACCCCGGCGAACGGGCCGATCACCGAGAACGGCAGCAGCATCACGGCCAGTACCGAGGCGATGTCGGCGGGGGAGGACTGCTTCTCCGGGGAGAACACGACGTAGGCGGCGAGCGAGACCTGGAAGACGCCGTCCGAGAGTTGGGAGAGCACCCGGGCGGTCAGCAGCCGCCGGAAGTCCCGGCCGCGGAGCAGGCCGAGAAGCGTGGCACGGTGCGCGGACTGGTGGGTGCTGCCGTTCTCGGTGATCGCCACTCGCCCAGAGTGCCATGGAACCGGTCGCTGTTTCACGTGAAACATTCGCCGGGAAACGGTGAAGGGCCCACGATCCGGAGATCGTGGACCCTTCGGCGCGGTCAGGGCGCGTCTGACGGCGGTCACCCGCCGTCAGCTCCGGCGCTCGACCTCAGCGCTCGACCTTCAGCGCTCGACCTCACCGCGGATGAACTTCTCGACGTTCTCCTTGGCCTCGTCGTCGAAGTACTGCACCGGCGGGGACTTCATGAAGTACGAGGAGGCCGACAGGATCGGGCCGCCGATGCCGCGGTCCTTGGCGATCTTCGCGGCGCGCACGGCGTCGATGATGACACCGGCGGAGTTCGGGGAGTCCCAGACCTCGAGCTTGTACTCCAGGTTCAGCGGGACGTCGCCGAACGCGCGACCCTCCAGGCGGACGTACGCCCACTTGCGGTCGTCCAGCCAGGCCACGTAGTCCGACGGGCCGATGTGGACGTTGTTGGCGCCCAGCTCGCGGTCGCGGATCTGCGAGGTGACGGCCTGGGTCTTGGAGATCTTCTTGGACTCCAGGCGCTCGCGCTCGAGCATGTTCTTGAAGTCCATGTTGCCGCCGACGTTCAGCTGCATGGTGCGCTCGAGGACGACACCGCGGTCCTCGAACAGCTTGGCCATCACGCGGTGCGTGATGGTGGCGCCGACCTGGGACTTGATGTCGTCACCGACGATCGGCACGCCGGCCTCGGTGAACTTGTCCGCCCACTCCTTGGTGCCCGCGATGAACACCGGCAGGGCGTTCACGAAGGCGACCTTGGCGTCGATGGCGCACTGGGCGTAGAACTTGGCCGCGGCCTCGGAACCGACGGGCAGGTAGCAGACCAGGACGTCGACCTGCTGGTCCTTGAGGACCTGGACGACGTCGACCGGGGCCTCGTCGGACTCCTCGATGGTCTCCCGGTAGTACTTGCCCAGGCCGTCGAGGGTGTGGCCGCGCTGGACGGTGACGCCGGTCGGCGGCACGTCGCAGATCTTGATGGTGTTGTTCTCGCTGCTGCCGATGGCGTCGGCCAGGTCGAAGCCGACCTTCTTGGCGTCGACGTCGAACGCGGCGACGAACTCCACGTCACGGACGTGGTACTCGCCGAACTGGACGTGCATCAGCCCGGGGACCTTGCCGGCCGGGTCGGCGTCCTTGTAGTACTCGACACCCTGCACCAGCGACGCGGCGCAGTTGCCCACGCCCACGATGGCTACGCGAACCGAACCCATTCCGGTTGCTCCCTGTGATCTCATGAGGGCCGCCGGGGTCGACGGCACTCGTCCTGCTTCTTCGATGACTGCTTGTACGGGCGCGAGGCGCCCACTCCTGCCGCGCGGCACAGGGCTGACGCGGTGTCAGCGCTCCTGGGCGGAGCGCCCCGGGCGGTCGTACGGTGGCCCGGGCGGGTCCAGGGACCCTTCCTCCTGGCCGCGGCCGTCCGAAGTCTTGGGGGGTACGGCGGTGGTGTTGCCGCCGGTGGCGGGCCCGGTCCGGCCGGTGCGGTTGGCCCGCTCGGTCTCGATCAGCTCGTTGAGCCACCGGACCTCGCGTTCCACCGACTCCAGTCCGTGCCGCTGCAGCTCGACGGTGTAGTCGTCGAACCGCTCGCGGGCCCGGGCCAGCGAGTTGCGCATCTTCTCCAGGCGCTCCTCCAGTCGGCTGCGACGCCCTTCCAGGACGCGCATCCGCACGGCCCGGTCGGTCTGGCCGAAGAACGCGAAGTGGACGCCGAAGTGCTCGTCCTCCCAGGCGTCGGGCCCGGAGTCGGCGAGCAGCTCCTCGAAGCGCTGCTTGCCTTCGGGGGAGAGCCGGTAGACGGTCTTGGACCGCTTGCCGTTGAGCGCGGTGGCCGGGACGTACTCGACGTCCGGGTTGTCCTCGACCAGGAAACCCTGGGCGACCAGGCTCTTCAGGCACGGGTAGAGCGTTCCGTAGGAGAACGCCCGCAACGTTCCGAGCAGGACGTTGAGCCGCTTGCGCAGCTCGTAGCCGTGCATCGGGGCGTCGTGGAGCAGGCCGAGAACGGCGAACTCCAGCACTCCTGAGCGCCTGCCCATTGCCGTCGTCCTCCTTCCTCTCGACCGTTGTCCGGGCCGTTGCATCCCGCGGTATGCCGCGTCGATGTATCGGCTCGATATATCGAGAACAGTAAACCGGGCCCTCGGAACGGGCAAGGGGGGCACGCGTGAATGTGATCACAAGCCGACGCGCAGCAGTGGTTGGCAACGGGCGTGTAATGATCTGTTGCCGTTTTGCGGACATTGGGGACTGATGCCCGATTAGTTGGGATTCCCGGCTGCGTACGCTGTCGCGTGTGCACGAGGACCACCTCCGGGGTTAGGGCGGTTGGCGGGCATCGGACGTGAACCCTGCCTTCAGGCTGGAACCGCCTGGCGAGGAGTGGCTGCAACATGAGTGATCGACGGCGAAGGACGCCCAGCCCGGGCGGTGACGGGCAGCAGCCCCCGGGTGGTGGAGGCCGTCAAGGCGGACCCGGCCGCGACGAGGTGAGATCGGACGGAATCGCCCGCCGGCGCCCCCCGGGCGAACGGGAGACCGCCCAGCAGCCCCGGATGACCCGCGCCGAGATGCGCAAGGCCGGGCAGAAGGGTGGCAAGGGCGGCGGTCGGCGCGGTGCCGCCGCCGCGTCCGCGGCCGCCGCCGCGGGCCCCGGCAAGAAGCGGTTCATCGACTACCCGCGGTTCGGCAAGACCGGCGTCCGGCGCTGGCTGCCGTCCTGGAAGCAGTGGCTGAGTGGCTTCCTGATCGTCTTCGCCGCCTGCGTGGGCGGGGTCTACTACCTCTACCAGGGCACCCAGGTCCCGACGCTCAAGGAGCTGATGAAGGACCAGAACACGATCTACTACTGGGCCGACAACACGGAGATGACCCGCAAGGGCGAGACCAACCGTCAGATCGTCGAGCTCAAGGACATCAGCCCCAACCTGCAGAACGCCGTCATCGCCGCGGAGAACCAGGACTTCCGCACCGACAGCGGCATCGACCCCAAGGGCATGCTCCGCGCCGTCTACAACATGGCGAAGGGCGGCGAGACCCAGGGCGCCTCGACGATCACCCAGCAGTACGTGAAGAACGCCTACCTCAGCCAGGAACAGACCCTCAGCCGCAAGTTGAAGGAGTTCTTCATCACGCTGAAGGTCAACCAGCAGACGAGCAAGGACGACATCCTCAAGGGGTACCTCAACACCAGCTGGTTCGGTCGCGGCTCGAACGGCGCCCAGGCCGCCGCCCAGGCCTACTACGGGGTCGACGCCAAGGACCTCGACGTCTGTCAGAGCGCCATGCTGGCAGGCCTGTTGAAGGGGGCGACGTACTTCGACCCCAGCAACCCGGCCAACAAGGAGCGGGCCCAGGGGCGTTGGTCCTGGATCCTCGAGCAGATGGTGAAGACCAAGGCGATCACCCCGGAGGAGCGGGCGAAGTGCACCACCTTCCCCGACCCGATCCCGCTGAAGACCAACTCCAGCATGAACGGTGAGATCAGCTACCTGGTCGACACCGCCAACAAGTACCTGATGGCCACGGACAAGACGATCACCCCGCAGGTGATCGACAAGGGCGGCCTGAAGGTCTACACCACCTTCGAGAAGGACAAGGTCGACGCCCTGAAGAAGGCGGTCGACGACGTCAAGGGCGAGAACCTCAACGCCCAGAAGCGCCCCAACAACGACACCTTCATCCAGTTCGGCTCCGCCAGCATCCGCCCCGGCGACGGCGCGATCGTCGCCCTCTACGGCGGCGACGGCGTGGAGAACGGCCACTTCGACAACAACGCCGACGCCATCGGTGTCCAGGTCGGCTCGACCTTCAAGCCCTTCGTCCTGGCCACCGCCATGCAGATCGGCGTCCAGACGGCCACCGACGACAAGGGCAAGCCGAAGCGGATCAACGCCGACAGCCGCTACCTGTCCGACGACATGTCCGAGATCCGCAAGCCGGACGGTTCGCTGGTGATCGGCGACGACGGCAAGCCCTACCGGCAGAAGAACGAGGACGCCGGCAAGCGCGGTTACGTCTCGCTGCGGCAGGCCATGCAGTTCTCGTACAACGTCCCCTTCGTCCAGCTCAACCAGGACGTCGGCGGTCAGAACGTGGCCAACATCGCTGAGCAGATGGGCATCAAGAAGGAGGGCTTCGCCGACCCGAAGACCCCGACCTTCGCCCTCGGCACCTCCACCATCAGCCCGATCCGGATGGCCACCGCCTACGGCACCCTGGCGGCCAGCGGCAAGGAGACCGAGCCCTACTCGGTCACCAAGGTCGAGGTGGACGGCAAGGAGCGCCCGGGCTTCGGCAAGAAGGACCCCCGGGTGGCGCTGGAGCCGGCCGTCGCCGACAACGTCACCGACGTGCTGGTGAACGTGGCGAGCAACGGTACCGGCACCAAGACCAAGACCCTGGGCCGCCCGGTGGCCGGCAAGACCGGTACCACCGACCAGAACAAGTCGGCCTGGTGGGTCGGCTACACCCCGCAGCTGGTGACCAGCGTCGCGATGTGGCGCGAGGACCCGAGCAAGCACGAGCGGCTGTCGCTCAACGGCACCGGCGGCAAGGAGTCCATCCACGGTGGTGACATCCCGACCGACGTCTTCACCCGGTACATGAAGGCCGCGCTGGCCAACGAGAAGAAGATGGACTTCCCGACCCCGCAGCCGGTCGGCACGGAGGTGGACTCCTCCGGCGCCCCGGTCTCGCCGACGATGACGCCCTCGCAGACGGCGAGCGACACCCCGTCGGCCCCGCCCACGACCCAGCCGGGCGGCAACCAGCCCCCGCCGACCGGCAACAACCAGCCGCAGCCGCCCGCGTCCAGCCCGGCCTGTGCCCCGGGTGTGGACTGCCCGGGCACGCAGCCGAGCCAGCCGCCGACGCGCACGCACACCAGCCCCGGTCCGACGGGCACCTGCGGCATCTTCGGCTGCAACACGGGCCCGCCCACGACGCCGCCGACGGACACCCCGCCGCCGAGCGGCAAGCCGAGCGGCAAGCCGCCGACACCGTCCTCGACCAGCGGAGGGCAGAACGGGCTGCTGCCCTGACCACGACCCGCTGAGCGGATGAACCGAACGGCGGTGACGGCCCTCCCCGGAGGACCGTCACCGCCGTTTCGTCATGATTCGCCGTGCCGCCGGGCGACGGAGGCCGGGCCCGGTGCGGGGTCCTCCTCGTCCCGGTGGGGCCGGTGCGGCAGGATGTCCGGCATGACGTCGAGCGATCGTGACGAATCCGCCGGCCCGGTCGGGCCCGGCGACGCCGCAGGGCCGGCCGTCGCCACGGCCGCGCCGCCGGTCAACACCGTGGTCGTCCCGGCCGACGAGGACCCGGTGGCGGCGGCCGGCAGCGAGGTGATCGGCGGCCCGCCGGGCCGCCGGGCGCTGCTGGGCGTCTCCTGGTGGATCCCGGCGCGCTTCCTGGCGCTGGCGGTGATCGTGGTCTCGGTGCTCGGCATGGTGCAGAAGGCGCCCTGCTACAACCAGGCCTGGTTCCAGCCCGGTTCGCCGCAGTACATCCACGCCTGCTACAGCGACATCCCGCACCTGTTCTCCGGCCGCGGCTTCTCGGCCGGGCTGCACCCGTACGTGGACCGCATCCCGGGCACCTCGGGGGATCTGCAGTACCTCGAATACCCGGTGCTGACCGGCCTGTTCATGCAGGTCGCGGCCTGGCTGACGCCCGGTGCCGGCACCGCGCAGGACCAGGAGCGGTGGTTCTGGGCGATCAACGCGGGGCTGCTGATGGCCTGCGCGGTGGTCGCCGTGGTGGCGCTCTCGCGCACCCACCGCCGCCGCCCCTGGGACGCCCTGCTGTTCGCGCTCGCGCCCGTCCTGCTGCTGAACGGCACGGTCAACTGGGACCTGCTCGCGGTCGCGCTGGCCGCCGTGGCGATGGCCTGGTGGTCCGGCTCCCGGCCCGGCTGGGCGGGCGTCTTCATCGGTCTGGCCACCGCGGCCAAGCTCTACCCGGTGCTGCTGATCGGCCCCCTGCTGGTGCTCTGCTGGCGGGCCGGGAAGTGGCGCGAGTTCCGGGTGATGCTGGGCGGCGCGGTCGGCTCCTGGCTGCTGGTCAACCTGCCGATCATGGCGGTCAACTGGCAGGGCTGGTCGACCTTCTACGTGTTCAGCAAACACCGCGCCGAGGACTACGGCTCGTTCTGGCTGATCCTGATGCAGAGCCGGGGTGCGGGGCTGGCCGACCTCGACCTCTACATCGGCGTGCTGATGGTCCTCGGCTGCCTGGCCATAGCGTGGCTCGGCCTCTCGGCGCCCCGCCGCCCGCGCTTCGCGCAGCTGGCCTTCCTGGTGGTCGCCCTGTTCGTGCTGGTCAACAAGGTGTACTCGCCGCAGTACGCGCTCTGGCTGCTGCCGCTCGCGGTGCTGGCCCGGCCGCGCTGGCGGGACGTCCTGATGTGGCAGGCCTGCGAGGTGCTGTACACCCTGGGCATCTGGTCCCACCTGGGCTTCGTCACCGGGCCCAAACAGCACGGGATCGGCGAGGCCTGGTACCACTTCGCGGTCGTGCTGCACCTGCTGGGCACGCTCTACCTGGTGGTCATGGTGGTCCGCGACGTCCTGCAGCCGGACCGCGACCCGGTGCGCTGGGACGGCAGCGACGACCCGTCCGGCGGGGTGCTCGACCGGGCCCCGGACGCGTTCGTGCTCGGCACCGCCCGGACGCTGCGCGAGGAGGAGAGCTACGCCGGATACGCGCCGGCCGGCTCCGAGCAGTGGCTGGACGAGCCAGAACCGTCGGAGCCGGCCGAGAAGGCGTAGCCGGACAGGCCCTAGCGGTCCACCACGCGGTCGAAGTGCGTGGTGGTGTGCCGCACCTGGAGGCCGAGCTCCTCGCCGATCGCGGGGGGCTTGGTCTCCCCGTCCAGGAACAGCAGCGAGACCTGCATGTGCGGCGGCTCGGCGAACCAGAGCTGCTTGCCGGCCCAGTGGAACGGCGACTTGGTCTTGTTGACGGTCGCCAGGCCGGCCCGGGCGATGCCCTTGGCCCGCGAGGCCATGCTCTGCACGTACTTGGGCGCCTCCAGGCCGATGCCGTGCGCGGTGCCGCCGGCCACCACCACGATGTGGCCGTCGGTCGGCGCCGGGTGCTGGCGGTAGCCGTAGCGGTCGCCCTTCCGCACCGGGGTGACGTCCAGCACCGTGGCCCGGACCTCCAGCGCGCCGTGGTCGCCCAGCCAGAGCCGGGTGCCGATCCGGGCCCGGAAGACGATGTCCGGGTAGCGCTGGGCCAGCTGCTCCATGCCGGCCGCGCCGAGGTGGCTGACGTACACGGTGTGCACCGGCACCCCGGCCGCCCGGGCGGTCTCCACCCAGTGGACGACCTCCTCGGTGGGGCTGGAACCGTCCGGCCGGTCCATCGGCAGGTGCAGCGCGAGGCCCTCGAAGGCGACGCCGTCCAGCTCGGCGGCGACGCCCGCGAGGTCGGCGGCGCTCACCCCGTGGCGGCGCATGGAGGTCATGCACTCCACCACCACCCGGGCGCCGTGCAGCGCCCGCAGCGCGTCCAGGTTCGCCACCGTCCGGATCACCCGGGCGTGCGGAAGCGGCAGCGCCTCCTCGCCGACCCGGTACGGGGTGAGCACCAGCAGCTCGCCGCCGTACCACTCGGCGGCGTCGGCCGCCTCGTACGCGGTGCCGACGGCGAGCACACCGGTGCCCAGCAGCGTCGCCTCCTCGGCCAGCCGGTGGTTGCCCAGGCCGTAGCCGTTCCCCTTGGCGACCGGCACCAGGCCGGGGAACTCGGCGAGGACGGAGCGCTGGTGGGTGCGCCAGCGTTCGGTGTCGAGGTAGAGCGACAGCGTCATCGGGTCAGCCTCCTCAGCGGCGGGACATGTAGAGGTCGAGGGCCTTGTGCAGCAGCTTGTTGAGCGGGAAGTCCCACTCGCCGAGGTACTCGGCCGCCTGGCCGCCGGTGCCGACCTTGAACTGGATCAGGCCGAACAGGTGGTCGTTCTCGTCCAGGGTGTCGCTGATGCCGCGCAGGTCGTACACGCCGCCGCCGAGCGCGTAGGAGTCGCGCATCATCCGCCACTGGATCGCGTTGGACGGCTTGACCTCGCGCTTGTGGTTGGCCGAGGCGCCGTAGGAGTACCAGACGTGCTCGCCGACCACCAGCATCGTGGTCGCGGCCAGCGGCTCGCCGTCGTGGTAGGCGATGTAGAGCCGCATCCGGTTCTGGTCCTCGGCGGTGAGGGCCTTCCACATCCGCTGGAAGTAGGACAGCGGGCGCGGGGTGAACTTGTCGCGCTCGGCGGTCACCAGGTAGAGCTGGTGGAAGATCGGCAGCTCGTCGTAGCCGCCCTGGTACACCTCGACGCCGCTCTTCTCGGCCTTCTTGATGTTGCGGCGCCAGAGCTGGTTGAAGTTCTTGTGGATGTCGTCCAGCGAGCGGTTGGCCAGCGGCACCTGGAACACGTAGCGCGGCTGGACGTCGCCGAAGCCGGCGCCGCCGTCCTCGCCCTGCAGCCAGCCGGCCTTGCGCAGCCGGTCGGCCACCTCGAAGGCGCGCGCCTCGTACCAGTCGGCCTCGACGTCGCGCAGGCGCTTGGCCTGCTTGCCGGCGATGGCCTCCTTGATGGTGGGGGCGTTCCAGCGGCGGATGACGATCGGCGGGCCCATCTTCACCGAGAACGCGCCCTGCGACTTCAGGTGCGCCAGCATCGGGGAGAGCCAGCGGTCGAGGTCCCGGTCGAACCAGTCGATGACCGGGCCCTCGGGCAGGTAGGCGAGGTAGCGCTTGAGCTTGGGCAGCTGCCGGTAGAGCACCAGGCCGGCGCCGACGAGCTGGTCGGCCTCGTCGAACCAGCCGATCGACTCCGAGCGCCACTCGGCCTTCACGTCACCCCACGACGGCACCTGCATGTGGCTGGCCGAGGCGCGGCTCCTGATGAAGGCGAGGTGCTCCTCGCGGGTGATCGTCCTCAGGCGCAGGCTCATTGCTCGGTGCTCCTCGTCGGTCGGGCTGCGGTGGGCCCCAGGTTCTCGGGCTTGACCCTATCGTCCGGGGCCCGGGCACCCGCCGCTGCGGGCACGACGGCACCCCCGTCGCGTACCTGTCTCCTTGCAGATACGCCACGGGGGCGCCGAGGGTTCCGGAGCGGGTGCGACCGGGGCGGTTCAGCCCCAGAGGCCGCCGCGGGCGATGCCGAGGTAGAAGCCGATGGCGGAGGCGCCGAGCGTGATCATCAGCACGAAGCGCTCGGCCGTGGTGACCGAGACGAACATGCCGAGCAGCCCCGTGAAGATCCCGAACAGGCCGGTCCACGAGGTCAGCACGTGCAGGTTGTGGAAGAACGAGGTGGCGAAGGCGATCACGCCCAGTACGGCGGTGAGGCCCACCAGGGCGTTCTCGCGGGGGTGCGGGTGGCCGTCGGTGTTCAGTGTGAGCGCGGGCATGCGGTGGACGGACTGGGCCATGAGTCCCACCTCCTGGCGTGGAGACGAACGGGCAGGAATCCCGTTCCGTCCAGATTGCGGCGGTTGGGCCCGTCTCACAACCCCTATGCGTTTTGTTCGGCCGTACGGGTGCGGGTAGGCTGTGCCGTCTGCACTGGTGTAGTTGTGCCCCCTTGCGCCCTCTTCCGGGCGACCACCCTGTCGGGTGAGCGGGGCCCGATTGTCGGACCCGGCCGCTACGGTGGCCGGTGTCGTCACTGCTCCGGTGCCGACGCTGCACAACCCTCCTGCCACGGAGAGACCGTGGCCGTTGAGTCCAAAGGAGGTGGGTTACCCATGCGTCACTACGAGGTGATGGTCATCCTCGACCCCTCGGTCGAGGAGCGCGCTGTCTCCCCCCTGATCGAGAACTTCCTCACCGTCGTCCGGAACGCCGGCGGCAAGGTGGAGAAGGTCGACACCTGGGGTCGTCGCCGTCTGGCTTACGAGATCAACAAGCAGTCCGAGGGCATCTACTCGGTCATCGACCTGAAGGCCACGCCTGAGGTCGTCAAGGAGCTCGACCGCCAGATGGGCCTGAGCGAGTCGGTTCTGCGGACCAAGGTCCTGCGCCCGGACACCCACTGAGCCACCTCTGAGGCCTTCGGGTCTCGGGTAGCTCGCGTCCGCTGTTTCACGTGAAACAGCGGTGAACGGACATCTTCCCGAGAGGTCATCACCACCATGGCAGGCGAGACCGTCATCACCCTCGTCGGCAATCTCGTCGACGACCCCGAGCTGCGCTTCACCCCGTCGGGTGCGGCGGTCGCGAAGTTCCGTATCGCGTCCACCCCCCGCACCTTCGACCGTCAGACGAACGAGTGGAAGGACGGCGAGAGCCTCTTCCTCACGTGCAACGTCTGGCGGCAGCCGGCGGAGAACGTGGCCGAGTCGCTTCAGCGCGGCATGCGCGTCATCGTGCAGGGCCGACTGCGCCAGCGGTCTTACGAGACCAAGGAAGGCGAGAAGCGGACGGTCTTCGAGGTCGAGGTCGACGAGGTCGGTCCGAGCCTGCGCTCGGCGACCGCGAAGGTCACCCGGGCCAACCGGTCCGGCGCTCCCGGTGGCGGCTTCGGCGGCCAGCAGGGCGGCGGCAACGGCGGCCAACAGGGCGGCTGGGGCGGCGGTGGCGGCCAGCAGGGCGGCGGCAGCTGGGGTGGAAACTCCGGCGGCGGCGGCCAGTCCGGCCCCTCCGACGACCCGTGGGCGTCCAGCACTCCGTCCGGCGGCCAGCAGGGCGGCGGCAGCTGGGGTGCCCCGTCCGGTGGCGGCTTCTCGGAAGAGCCCCCGTTCTAAGAGCTGACAGATTTCGTGCGGCCCGGCCGTCGGCGTCCTGAGGACGCCCGCCGGGCCGTGAACCCCAAATGGAGCACACAATGGCGAAGCCGCCTGCTCGCAAGCCGAAGAAGAAGGTTTGCGTCTTCTGCAAGGACAAGGTCAACTACGTTGACTACAAGGACACGAACCTGCTGCGGAAGTTCATCTCCGACCGTGGCAAGATCCGTGCCCGCCGGGTCACCGGCAACTGCACCCAGCACCAGCGTGACGTCGCCACGGCCGTGAAGAACAGCCGTGAGATGGCGCTGCTGCCCTACACCAGCACCGCGCGCTAAGAGAGGGTGACCAAGTAATGAAGATCATCCTCACGCACGAGGTGCCGGGTCTCGGCTCCGCCGGCGAGGTCGTCGAGGTCAAGGACGGCTACGCCCGCAACTACCTGGTCCCGCGTGGCTACGCCATCCGCTGGACCAAGGGTGGCCAGAAGGACGTCGACGCCATCCGTCGCGCCCGCAAGATCCACGAGATCCAGACCCTTGAGGCCGCCAACGAGGTCAAGGGCAAGCTCGAGGGCGTCCAGGTCAAGCTGGCCGTTCGCTCGGGTGACGCCGGCCGTCTGTTCGGTTCGGTGACCCAGGCCGACGTCGTGGAGGCCATCAAGGCCGCCGGCGGCCCGGCCGTGGACAAGCGCGCCGTCGCGATCGCCTCGCCGATCAAGACCGTGGGCACCCACAAGGTCTCGGTCAAGCTGCACGCCGACGTTCAGGCCAACCTCGACGTCGCCGTCGTCGCTGCCTGAGTTCCGTAGCAGTGGCCCGAGGGCCGGACTCCTCCGGGAGTCCGGCCCTCGGTCGTGCTCCGGCGCATCCGGCCCCGGCGCCGTCAGCTCCGGACGGCCCCGGTGACCAGCCAGCGGCCGCCGCGCGCCCGCCCGACCAGGAAGGCGGCGCGGACCAGCATGAACAGGTTCATCGCCCACCACAGCCCGGCCAGCCCCGTCCCGGTGGCCGGCACCGCGATCGCCGCCGGGGTGAACACCACCAGCGTCGCGATCGCCGCCCAGGCCAGGTACGGGCCGTCCCCGGCGCCCATCAGCACCCCGTCCAGGACGAAGACCAGGCCGGCGACCGGCTGGCTGAGCGCGAGCAGCAGCAGGGCGGTGTCCAACTGCCCCTGCACCGCCGGATCGGGCGTGAACAGCGGGACGTACAGCGGGCGCGCGGCCACCACCAGCAGGCCCAGCAGCACGCCCGAGCCGATGCCCCACTCGACCATCCGGCGGGTGGCGGCCCTGGCGCCCGGGACGTCCTCGGCGCCCAGGTAGCGGCCGATGATCGCCTGGCCGGCGATCGCGATGGCGTCCAGGGCGAAGGCCAGGAAGCTGAACAGCGTCATGGTGATCTGGTGCGCGGCCACCTGCTCGTCGCCCAGCCGGGCGGCCACCGCGGTGGCGATCATCAGCACCGCGCGCAGGCTGACCGTCCGGACCAGCAGCGGACCGCCCGCCCTCGCACTGGCCCGGATGCCGGCCGCGTCCGGCCGCAGCGAGGCGTGCTCGCGCCGCGCCCCGCGCACCACCACGACCAGGTAGACGGCGGCCATCCCGGTCTGCGCCAGCACCGTGCCCCAGGCCGAGCCGGCCACCCCGAGCCCGGCGCCGTACACCAGGCCGGCGTTCAGGCCGATGTTGGCGGCGAAGCCCGCGATCGCCACCAGCAGAGGCGTGCGGGTGTCCTGGAGGCCGCGCAGCACACCGGTGGCGGCCATCACCATGAGCATCGCGGGGATGCCCAGGGCACTGATCCGCAGGTACGTCACGGCGTAGGGGGCGGCGGTCTCCGAGGCCCCCAGGACGTCGGCCGCCCAGGGGGCCAGCAGCACGGTGAGCAGCACCACCGGGACGGCCAGGCCGAGGGCGAGCCAGATGCCGTCGACGCCCTGCTGGACGGCGCCGCGGCGGTCCCCGGCACCGATCCGGCGGGCCACCGCGGCGGTGGTGGCGTAGGCGAGGAAGACGAACACGCCGGTCGCGGTGGACAGCGCGGCGGCGGCGACGCCGACCCCGGCCAGCTGCGGGGTGCCGAGATGGCCGACGATCGCCGAGTCGGCCATCAGGAAGAGCGGTTCGGCGACCAGCGCGCCGAAGGCCGGGACGGCCAGTGCGAGGATCTCCCGGTCGTGCCGGCGTCTGGAGGGGGTCGGGGCTGCGGGAGGGGCGGTCATGGGCTCCAGGCTACTCATCCACAGGTAATGACTGCTAGTGGCAGGTGGTCATTACTCGAATTCTTGAGCGAGGTGCTCGGTACGCTCCGTGCCCGCGGGCGTCCGGCTGTGTGTGAAGAATTTCTCATGCACAGGCCCGGTAAGAGGTAATACCTGGTCAGCAGGTTGACGGTGGACAGATGGTCTGGTTATCCACAGGGCCTTCCACAGGGGTGTCCACAGCTTTGCGGCACTTCTCCACAGCCCAGGGCCGGTCGTCCACACCCCCTGTGGATAACCACCTTGGCTGAACGGCTCCCGGCGCCTTAGCGTGGGCTCTCCGCCCGACACTCCCACCCGCCCCGGCGTCCGATTTGTCGGTGCCGTGGCGTACAAAGAGGAGCGGCTCCGCTCCACCCAGCCACCGGCAAGGCCCGCTCCAACTCGCACCACTCGCTGATCGGGGAACACGCGTGACCGGCCCCCAGTACGACGACCACGACGCCCCGCCGCCGGAGGAGGACTGGCAGACCGCCGAGGACCCCTTCCCGGCCGGAGCCTTCGACGGCGCACCCTTCCCCGACGGGCCCGGCGACCGGCTCCCGGTCTCCCGCAGCCGCTCCGGCCAGAACGGCGGCGGCCAGAACGGTGGCGGCCGGGACGGCAATCGGGAGGGCGGCGGTCGCGAGGGCGGCGGCCGCGAGGGTGGCTTCCAGAAGGGCGGCAAGGGCGGCCGGAGCGGCTCCCAGCGCGAGGGTTCGCAGGGCGGGGGCGGCTGGCAGCGCCGCGGCGACGACGAGGGCCAGGGCGGTGCGGACGGCTTCGAGCGCGTCCCCCCGCAGGACCTCGCCGCCGAGCAGTCCGTCCTCGGCGGCATGCTGCTCTCCAAGGACGCCATTGCCGACGTGGTCGAGGTGCTCAAGCCGGCCGACTACTACCGGCCCGCGCACGAGATGGTCCACGGCGCGATCCTCGACCTGTACGCCCGCGGCGAGCCGGCCGACCCGATCACCGTGGCCGGCGAGCTCACCAAGCGCGGCGAGCTTCAGCGCGTCGGCGGCGCCTCCTACCTGCACACCCTGGTCAACTCCGTCCCGACCGCCGCCAACGCCGAGTACTACGCCCAGATCGTCCACGAGCGCGCCGTCCTGCGCCGCCTGGTCGAGGCCGGCACCCGGATCGCCGGCATGGGCTACGCGGCCGAGGGCGACGTCGACGAGATCGTCAACGCCGCCCAGGCGGAGATCTACGCCGTCACCGAGCAGCGCACCAACGAGGACTACGCGCCGCTCGCCGACATCATGGAGGGCGCCCTCGACGAGATCGAGGCGATCGGCTCCCGCAACGGCCAGATGTCCGGCGTCCCGACCGGCTTCGCCGACTTCGACCAGCTCACCAACGGCCTCCACCCCGGCCAGATGATCGTCATCGCGGCCCGCCCCGCCATGGGCAAGTCGACCCTGGCACTGGACTTCGCCCGCGCCTGCTCGATCCAGAACAAGTTGCCGAGCGTGATCTTCTCGCTCGAAATGGGCCGCAACGAGATCGCCATGCGCCTGCTGTCCGCCGAGGCCCGGGTCGCGCTGCACCACATGCGCTCCGGGAACATGACGGACGACGACTGGACCAGGGTCGCCCGCCGGATGCCGGACGTCAGCGAGGCGCCGCTGTTCATCGACGACTCCCCGAACCTGTCGATGATGGAGATCCGGGCCAAGTGCCGCCGGCTCAAGCAGCGCAACGACATCAAGCTGGTCGTCATCGACTACCTCCAGCTGATGCAGTCCGGCGGCTCCCGCCGGGCCGAGAACCGCCAGCAGGAGGTCTCCGACATGTCGCGAAACCTGAAGCTGCTGGCCAAGGAGCTGGAAGTCCCGGTCATCGCGCTCTCCCAGCTGAACCGTGGCCCCGAACAGCGCACCGACAAGCGGCCGATGGTCTCCGACCTGCGCGAGTCCGGCTCGATCGAGCAGGACGCCGACATGGTCATCCTGCTCCACCGCGAGGACGCCTACGAGAAGGAGTCCCCGCGCGCCGGCGAGGCCGACCTGATCGTCGCCAAGCACCGTAACGGCCCCACCGCCACCATCACGGTGGCCTTCCAGGGCCACTACTCGCGCTTCGTCGACATGACCCGGGACTAGTAGTGCTTGGTCAGGTGTACGCGCTGGTGGCGTGTCCTGCGGGGCTGTGCCGCGTTGATGGTGTGTGACACCTGGGGAGTTGGATAAGGTC
>NZ_JBIVAX010000032.1:28200-93652 GCF_044745805.1 Kitasatospora sp. NPDC086801 | reverse complement strand
CCAGGTACGACAAACGCGTGTACGTCTTTCTCGGCACAGTCACGGTCGCCGCACTGGCCATCTGGCTCCGCTCATGATCGCGCGGACAGAACCTAACCCGCCCCCTGATGCTGCCCGCTCTGATGGTCCACGCTGAGTGGGCGCTCGCTGCCCTCGACGGCCACGGCCTCGATCCGACGACCATGCTCGACCTGCACGTCCTGCTCTACAGCTACGTTCAGGGCATCGCCGTCCACCTGGAGCGGGAGGCCCAGGCCGAGGCCGCCACCGGCCTGTCCGAGGACCAGTGGATGGACCACCAGACTCCCGCCCTCCAGGCGATCACCGCGGCAACCCAGTACCCCGTGTTCGCCAGGGTCACCGGCAGCCTCAAGAACGGCTACGACCTCGACTTGGACACGCTGTTCGAGTTCGGCCTCAAGCCACTCCTCGACGGCATCGCCGCCATCATCGAGAACCCACCGCCCCGCCACACGACCTTGTGATTGGGAGAAGACCGCCCCGTTTGTCTCACTCGATTTACGCCACAGCCCCGTGACGGCCAGAAGCCAGCCCCTCCACCACGCCTGCCACGGGCGCCCCTGACCGACCCATTCGGACAGTTCCAATACCCGACTCCACCATTAGCCCGCGGCCGCGGAGGCATCCACGAACTCCTCGACATCGAGACCGCCCGGGCCACCGCTGACACCCTCACCTCCCTGAACGACGACCTCACCGCTGGCACCGGAATCTCCGGCCCGGCAGCCCGCCGGGCCATCCACGCCGCAGCCCAGGCCCCCACCTTCTCCGGTTCCATCCGCACCGACCACCACGCCGACGACCTCGTCCGGCACGCCCAGACCCTGGAGAAACAGGCTGACGCCGTGCCCGGTCCGCTCGCCGACCGCCTTGCCCAACGCGCCGCCCGCCTCAGGAACCTCGCCGAGCGCCACGAACTCGACCGTATCCACCCGCAGGAGCCCACGCCATGACACCCGCCCCGGACGAACGCGACCGCATCCGTGCCGCCATGGACCGCATCCTGCACGGACGCCCTGAGCGTTCCAACCTCGGCGTCGCACAGGGCCACGTCGCCCTGACGCCTGCCGCTCTGGACAATGGCGAGCAGGGCGTAGCGGCCGACGATCCGGGAGGCGTTGCGGCTCCTCTCGGGGTCGCCGAGCCACTTCGCGGCTCACTCCGGGGTGCCCTGAGCGGGCGACGTCGAGGCCGACTCGGGCACGGCTGCCGTCGCCCCGCTCGACGAGCAGGCCGCTGCTCCCCCAGCGCGATGATCGCTACTGCCGCGGCGATGAGCCGCTCCCCCATGTTCATGGTCGGAGAAAATAGCAGCGGGTACGAACCTTCCCGGTGGCGGTGCGGGCCACGGTGCGGACGCCCGCCATCGAGGTGCTGAGGGACAGTGTCGTGGCGGCGTCCCGGTAGTACGGCAGACGGCCCGGCCCGACGCCTACCGACTGGTGGTGAAGGTGTTGCCGCGCCGACTGACCAAGCCGCCGAAGGACATCACGAAGGCCCGCACGGAGAGCTACGGCCGTGTGCGCAGGTTGTCGATCTCGCCGTGGTGGGGCTGCTTCCGTGGAGGCCGTACCGGAGCTGGTAATGCCGACTGCCGGTCGCGCGTAGTGGCGGCCGCTCATCTTGCTGGCCACCCTTGCGGAATAGGGCCGTTCTGGGTTCCACCGCCGCCCTTGACCAGGTCGATGGCTGCGGTCTCCCGTGCCCTCCCGGGCCCGCCGGGCATCCCGACGGGCCCGGGAGGGAAGGGACCGGGTCGTCATTCGTCGTTGACTGCGTCGTGTCGGCGCAGCGGGGGGAGGAACAGCGAGACGGCGCCGACGGCGAGCAGGATCAGGGCCTGCGTGGAGGCGGTAACTGATGTGGCGTCGTGCAGTGGCCAGGCCCAGATGCCGGGTCTGTTGTGCACCAGGCCGAAGGAGACGCACAGGAAGGGGAACAGTGCGGTGGCCACCGTGGCGAGGCGTGCTCCTCCGAGCCACCGGATGATGAGGGCGAGGCCGAGGTAGCCGGCGAAGTCGCGGGCCAGGGCGGTGGCGGCGTTGCCCGCGCCCGCTGTGGATGTCGCGACGGCGGCCAGCGCGCAGACGAGGACGCAGGCGGCCATGAAGGCCGCGTCCCATCCGCCCATGGCGCGGACCGCCACGCGCTCGGCGACAGCGTCGGCGCGGGCCTGGCCTTCCAGGATCAGGCAGACGGGAACCAGGGGGAGAAGTGAGGACATGGGCAGGTCGAACGTCAGTCCGCCGATCACCACCGGGATGGGGACCGTCACGGAGTCGGCGCCGCTGCCCAGCAGGATGCAGGAGAGCAGGCCGATGGCGACGGCGGGGACGTACCTGATGCGCAGCCACCAGATCATCGAGCCGCCTGGAAGGAGGGGACGCCCGGCTGGTGGTACTGCGCGGGGTCCAGAACGGGTTCGATGTCGCAACGGCCCACAGTGTCCGCGTTCTTCCGGAACCACGCGAGCTGCTCGTCGTGCGGGAGTGCCATGATCTGGCGGGCGATCTGCACCTCCTGTGGTCGATAGCGGCCTTCGACCGTCCTGGGGGTGACGCCGGCCGTGAGTTTCAGCCAGGACGACAGTGGGGCGACGGCCTCGGAGCCGGGCCAGCGGGCGAACGGCTCCTTGGCGCAGTCGGGAGCCCGGTTGGGGATGTGTCCCAGCGCGACGAGTGATTGCACCTCGTCCTTGCCGGGCCGGGCGGAGAACGGTGACACCGTCGCGGACTGCGCCAGACCGACCGCATGGAGACGCTGTTGGGCCTCGACCGCCCAGTCGGTGATGCGGGCGGCGTCGGCCTGCTGCTCGGGCCACAGACACACCCGCGGTGCCGTCGTGGTGCAGGTCTGCTCGCTTTCCGGGCGTGCCTGCGCCGCACGGTAGCCGAGCGGTGCGGCGATCCACGCCCCCGCCGCCGTCGTGGCCGCCAACGCCAAGATGGCGGTCAGCCGGTTGTTCCCGCGCAGCCTCGTCCACATCCAGGCGGCGGCCACCATCCCGACAGCCACGACGGTCGGCGCGAGGACCGCCCGGGTGGCCGGCACCTGGTCCAGCGCGCAGCACTCGGTGAGGTTCCGGCCGTTGAGCTGGCGAACCCAGAAGACGTTGAGCGCCGACGGATAGGCCATCCACAGGAAGCTGGCGACGAGGGCCAGGGGTACGGCGAGCAGCCGCGGCAGAACCTGTCCGAGAACGTAACCGACCACGGTGTGCGCGAGGATGACCAGCAGTTCCAGCAGGATGATGACAGGGGTGGACCAGCCCGGAAAGCCGCTGGCCTGCGGCACGAACAGGGCAAGGGCCGCCAGGACGGACACCGCGCCGAGTGCCAGAGCCGGGGCCAGAACGGAGAGGGCGATTGCGGCGGCTGAACGGGTGGGCGCAGCACGGAGGACCGCGGACTGGCGCACTTTGAGGCCTTCCCACGCCCCGCAGGCCGCGACGGCGGGCGCAGTGAAGTTGAGCAGAAAACTGCTCTGGGCCGTGACGGAAGGCCAGTAGCCGTCGGTGATCCAGCCAGCCATGTTACCGCTGTACATCGCGATCCAGACCAGCAGGACGGGCATGGCCCGCAGCGCCGACGAGATCCGGATGATGCTGCGCCAGGGCACGGTCACACCTCCCCGGTGACGATGCTGGCGTAGGCGGTCTCGGCACGCCGTTCCGCGGAGACACCGTGCGGCGCGAGCGTCAGGAAGGACCCGATGGGCCCTTGATGGCGCACGGTTCCCCGGTCGAGGACGACGACCGAGTCGTAGATCTCGGCCAGGTCCTCGGTCTGATGAGTGGAGACGACGAAGCTCGTGAGGTGGCGCAGCTCCCCGATCAGCTCCCGGAAGACCCCGCGCTGCACCGGGTCGAGTCCCGCGGTGGGCTCGTCCAGGAGCACGACCTGGGCATCGTGCACCAAGGTCTGGGCGATCCCCAGCCGTCGTAACTGACCACCGGAAAGCTCCCCGCTGCGCCGGTCCGCGAGCGAGGTGAGCCCGACCTTGTCGATGGCCCGCTGGGACCGCTCCCAGGCCTCGCTTCGCGACATGCCCTTGAGCCAGCCCGCGTAGGCTGCCTGCTCCCGCACCCGCAGGCCGGGTACCGGCCGCACTTGCTGAGGGAGCCAGCCGACCCTTCGGCGGTAGGCCTTGAGGTCCTTGGAACTGCTCGTGTCCAGCCCGTCGAGGGTGATGCGGCCGGTCTCGGGCCTGAGAGCGGAGGCGATCAGGCCCAGCAGGGTCGACTTGCCGGCGCCGTTCGGGCCGAGCAGCACGCTGCACCCTCTTCCCAGGCGGAGGCTGAAGGAGTCCAGGACTCGGGAGCCCTTGCGATAGCCGAAGGAGCAGTCAGTTACTTGAACAGGCATAATCACCGATCCGCTTTGCATTTGAGCTGGCGAGAGATGTAGCGCAGTCCACTCGACCGGACATTTTTCCCACAGACACGTGCACCATCAGCTATCCCAGTGCACACCCGGCAGGGTAGTGAATTCAGCCGGGATATCCATCCTTCTCTGCTGGGGTGACACTCAGGGCAGGCAGGGGCCCCGGATCCCCTCCAGTGCGAGGAATTGGTTTCCTCTGGATGGCGCGGCGAGCCCGGAGGTGCGTACCCCGGCGCCGACAGAGAGTGCGGTGTGCGGTGCTGGCATGTGTCGGAGCACGCCTCCCCGGAGATGGCGGCGGAAGCGTGCTCACGCCCGTTGATCTGCACCGTCTTCCTTCTGGAGGGCTGTGTCACGAGGCCTGCTGCGAGAGTTCGGATCCGATCATGCCGCACGAGCGCCGCCTCCGCAGCGACTTCCGGCAACCCGACTGCATGAAATGCGACAAATGGGCCATTCGGGAGCCGGGTATCCCATGCAGAGCAATGCGCCCCTTGTGTCGATTTTCGGAAATTTCCCACCACCTCCAGGATCAATTGCCTTGACCTGAATTTTCCACTTCATTGGCCGCAGCATACTGTTCGGCGAAGACCGGCCAAACGCGCGAGAGTTTTAGAAACTCATTCGCCCGGCACTCGCATGTGTGCATCATTAATTCCGACACTCCGGGGCTACCAGGGCGCCGGCTTCGCCGATGTGCGAAGCCTCCGCAGGAGGGGATTGATGTGCAGGCCACCGGCGACCTCCAGCCTCATCACCTCCCGACGCTGACAACCCTTCGCCGCCGCCGGTGTTCCACTGCTCGACAACGCGCAGGCCGCTGCTCCCCCAAGCGCGATGATCACTGCCGCTGCGGCCGCAAGCCGCTCCCCCATGTTCATGGTCAGGAAGGTAACAGGGCGTACGAACCTTCCCGGCCGCTGGGCAGGCCCTCACCCGGCGGCTTCCCTGACGGGCCCGGGCTCGGGCGCCGGAGCGTTCGCCGCGATCTCGGCCCACAGCCCGGCCGGGTACAGGTCGATCCGCAGGACCGCCTCCAGACGGACGATGGTCGCCACGTCGGGCAGCACCTCACCAGCCAGGAGGCGATTGATCGTGGTGTGCGAGACACCGGCCCGACGGCTGAGTTCCCGTGCCGACCACGACCGCTCGGACATCGCACCCCGAAGCCGCAGTACGAAGGCGAGTCCGACGACGGCCTCGGGCGGGGCGTCCTCGGTGAGTTCGACGTCCGGCCAGATCCCGGACGCCCTTCATGACATCTCGATGCGTGTCGCAGGCACCAGCTCGCGCGCCTTTTCGGAGCACTGCGCAGGTGGGCCCGAGGAAGCTGTATCGGACAGAGCAGCCCAGTGGGCAGCGACGCCGCCGGGACCCTAACGTGAGAACGCCAGCGAGCCGCCGGACAGGCTCACTGTTCTCTCAGCTCCACCACCCCGAGGCATGGAGATCACGATGAAGTCACTGAAGGCTGCCGCGGTATTGATCACTGGCGCTCTCGCTGCCAGTGCGTTCTCCGCTCCCACCGCCCACGCGGCCAGTCCGTTCCCGGTCACCACCGAGATCCTCCCGCTCGTCACTCTTACGGGAACCAACGCCAGTGTGACGTTCGCCTACGACTGCGCGGCTTCGCTCAAGGGAATCTTCATCAGCGTCAGCCTGACTCAACCGAGCGGCGCAGCTGGTGGCACTTTCACCACTGTTTACCGGTGTACCGGTGCACCGAAAGCCGTGGCCATCTCGGCGGGCCACGATGTCAACACTCCGGCCTTCACGATCGGGCCGGGAACCGCCAGCGTAAAGATCGCAGGTCTTGGATACTCCGCAACTACGGTGTCGAGTGCGGTGGAACTCATCTGACCGCCCACCACCTGCTGATCCGAAAACAGCCGAAGCGAACCCAGCCCAGCCAGGCGTCGGACAGGCCACGGAACCGGGTGTGTCAATGTCACCCCAGCCAGGCCACCCGCGTCCCGCCCAGGCGGAGAGACCTCGCCCCGTCCCGCCACCGCCGGACGCAGCGGCGGCGGTGCTCGCACCATCAGCTCGGTGACCGGCCAAGCCTGCAAGGGGACGGTCCGCGCATGGACTGCCGCGATACGGGCCCAGTCGTAGATCCGCTCACCATGGGAGCCCTGCCGCCGGACAGACGCTTCCACGCCTGGCCGGGCAGCGCGGCGATTTGAAACGCCAAAGTCAGTAACCGCGGTGGCCGCGCACCGTGGCGCACGCTTCGTACAGCACCGCCCACACCTCGTCGATCGTCGCGCCGGGCTGGCGGGAGGCCTGCCGCACGAACTCGGCGGTGGTCTCCGGCTGGAGACGGAGTCGCCGCACGAACTCCTGCGCGAGCGGCAGGGCGGAGAAGAGCCGGGCGTCCTCGGCTTTGGCGTCCGCGATGCCGAACGGCGTCCCGATCTCGTCGGCGATCTCCAGTCGGGCGTGAAGGGTCTCGTCGGTCGCCGCCCGCACCAGCCGGCGCAGGTCCGGCACGCCGAGGACGTCGCACTCCTCTGGCGGGCACTCCTGGATCAGCAGCGCGGCGAAGACGTAGGCGAGGTTGAGGTTGCCGAGCCCCTTCTGCTGCCGGTCCAGCTCCCGCAGCACCGGCGACTGCAAGGCAGCGGCCACCATCACGAAGTCGCCGCTCGTCTGGGCGGCGAGCAGGGTCTCGACCACGTCGGTGACGGCCTGAGGTACGGACGGCGAGAACAGCATGCCCGCCACCCTACTTCGGCCAGCAGCGCCGCCTCGCGGCCACTGCGCCACCAACCTGGCACCAGGCGGACGCGGGTGTAGCCCTGCGCCCCTCCCGTCCGGGTCGGTCACCGGCGGCCGGACAGCCGGGTGTCGTCCATGCCCTGCGCGAGCACATCGAGCTGCCCGGCACCGGCCAGCTCGGTCAGGCCGTGCACGCCGGCGTCCATCCTGTCGGAGCTGTCCGTTCCGGCGACCCATGTCACCATCTGCCCTTCCAGCTCCGGGTAGTGGCCGACGTGGTGCACCCGGCCCTGCTCGTACAGCTGCGCCACCGGCTCCGCCCTGAGCCTCTTGCCGACCTTGGCGTTGACCTCGACGATCAGCGGCATCAGCTGGCCGCAGGTCTCCGCTTCGCGGGCGAGCTGGTCCCACGCCTGGCTGAGGATCTGGCGGGCCATGTTGCCGCCGTAGTTCGCCTCGACCACGATGGCGTCCGCCTTCAGCGACAGCGCGAGACGGCAGGCGGTGAGACCCCAGTCGTTGGCGCCGAGGGTGCCGGACTCGTCGGCGACGACGTACAGGTGGTCCTGGTAGTCGAGGCCGAGGCCGACGATGCCGGTCTCGTCGTTGACGGAGCTGTCGCCACCGGAGGGGTCGACCGCGACGACCACCCGGGCCAGTTCAACGCCCGAGAACTCGACGGCGGTGATCCGGGCCGTGTCGATCCACGCCCGCCGCCACACCCCGCCCTCGACGGGGCGCGGCTTCTGCATGAACAGCGACCACCACACCCGCTCGCCGACAGCGCGCCGGATGCCGGCCAGCGCCTTGCGGCCATACCGGGCGGGCCACAGCGGTTCGCCGAGCTTGCGGCCGAGGGCGTCGTCGTCGCTGTCCGCGATCAGCCCGCCCTCCCGGCCCGCGATATCGAACCTGTTCGCCGCCTTGCTGCCCGGGTGCAGGGTGATGCCGAGCTGGTCGCCCCAGGTGGTGATCGCGTCCCTGATCCACCTGCCGTGATCATCGGCCAAATCCGCCGAGTAGGAGGCGATCATGATCCGGTGGTCCGGCCGTTGGAGGAGGTACCACAGCGGCGCCCACCGCGCAGCCCGCCGCGACTTGCCGTGCCGCAGCGGCATCGTCAACAGCAGGCGGACCGTTTCTCCTGCCGCGATGCGCCGGAACGCGTCGTCGACCAGGTCCAGGTGCGCGGCCTGCATCTCCCGCCCGCCGGTGAGCAGCGCGGCCAACGACCCGGGCGAGTGCCGCATCGCGATGTCCCGCTCGGCCGCCGCGAGCCGGGTGCGCAGCGCCGACGACGCCTGCGCGGCGATCGCCCTGCGCCGCTCGGCCGGGAGACTGCGGTACTGCTCGACCAGGCCGTCGGCTCCGCTCACTCCTCGTCCCGGGCGGCGGCCGGGTCGGTGAGGGCGATCAGCGCGGCCAGCTCGTCGCTGGTGGCGTCCGCCGCGACCTTGATCGGGCCACCGTCGTGCCCGGTGATCTCTGTTCGTACCGGCTGGTCCAGGCCGAGGAGACGGGCCCGGCGCTCCATGATGCGCAGCGCCCGGTCGATCGCCTGGAGTTCGCCGTCGCGCACCGCCCGCCGGTAGGCGACGAGGTACAGCCGGTCCAGGCGGGCGCCCTCCAGCGCGCGCAGTTCCTCGATGTCGGCCTGCGCGGCGGCGAGCTTCCGGCCGACAGTCAGCGGGTCGGCGCCGGCAAGGCGCAGCTCGACGGCGTCGGCCCGCCGCTGAACGATCGCGGCGCGCTGGGCCCGGGCGGGGCATGGGCGCAGGTCCTCCGTGGTGCGCCCCCGCGCCACCGCCCATGATCCCCTACGAGGCGGCCCCGGCGGCCACATGCCGAACATGCCTCCCGCGACCATGTCGAGGCCGGTGAACGGACCGCAGGCCCTCACCAGCCCAGATCTCCGCTGGTGACGACTCGCCGCCCATGAACGGGACCCGGGCCCTGTCGCACCCAGCACCACCCGACCAGTCGCACCAAGGGCGGTCTGGAGTACCCGCTGTGCCTGGCGCTGATCGCGATCGCGGTCTCCGCCCTCGGCCCCGGACGCCTGGCGCTGAACCGCCCGTTCCGCTGGGGGCACGGCGGGTGGTGGAGCATGGCCACCGCCCTGGGGATGGGCGGCATCGGCGCGGCCATCGTGCTGTCCCTGCAAGGGATCACCCTCTAGATGACCTGCTCCGAGGAGGTTCTGGCCCTACCGAGTCGTGATCAATGAGTCGGCTCTGTCATGGGTTTGGCACTCATGAGAACATCACGCGATGAGCAGCATCATCAGACGTGTACGTAATGAGGACTGGGGGCGGATCAAGGAGATCCGCCTTGACGCGTTGCGGGACGCGGCTGCGTCCATCGCCTTCCTGGAGACCTACGAGCAGGCGGCCGCCAGGCCCGACGAATTCTGGCAGGCCCGTGCCGCAACAGCCGCCGAGGACATCTCCGTACGGCAGTTCATCGCCGAGGCCACCGATGGACGCTGGCTCGGCACGATCACCGCGTTCGTCGAGCAGCCTGGCGGGCAAGGCGCCCTCGAAGGCGACATCATCGACGTCGCGCAGACGCACCTCATCAGTTTCTACGTCCGGCCCGAGGCGAGGGGAAGCGGGCTCGCGCACGACCTGATCCGGGCCGCCCGGGAATGGTCGTGGTCGCTCGCCGAACCCCGGATCGAGCGCGTCCGGCTGTTCGTCCACGAGGACAACTCCCGTGCCGAGGCGATGTACGTGAGGGCGGGCTTCAGGCACTCGGGCGTGGCGCTGCCCGTGCCCGGTGACGACACGCGCCGGGAGATCGAGCTGGCGGTACTCCGGGGCTGACCGCCACGATGCGGATCCGGTTCCGGCACCCGGAGTGTGGGAGGTCGTGTTCAGTACGACCGCCCACACCCGCGGACCATGCTCCGGACGGGAGATGCCTTTAAATTCAGCAACCTCGGCCCGCGCACGGACCTTTCGCTCCCAACCCGATCCCGAGGGCGCGCCCGCCCGCGCTGTCGCTCACTCATGAACCCGGCCAGGCCGGAGAACGCGGGGGCACAGGTGCGCGGGGACGACGGACCACCGCCTGCACCGTCGGCGGTCCTGCCCGGCCCCACCCCACGGTCCGCGTCCCCTGTATGGCCGGGCCCACGTACCCGCACCCCGGCCGGCTCGTTGAAACGCAGGTGAGCACAGTACTGCCGCCAGCGGACCGCCACCGCCCCGGGCCGGCACCCGGCCGGTACGACGTGACCGGGAAGGCGGTCACGCCGGCCGAAACTGCCCCGCATCCGTCCTGCGAGCCGATCTACGCGGAGCTGGCCGCCGCGTGGCGGGCGACGGACAGGACGGTGCCCGGCCAGCCCGACCCGCTCTGGGACACCCTGGTGGCAAGCGGCACGGGCCGACACGCACGAGGACGGGCCTCACATCCATCCGCGACCTGACCCGCCAGGCCAGGAGCCCTGGCACCACAGCCGGTCGTGCGCAGGACCGGCCACAGGTGCGCCGCCCCGCACGCTCGGCCGGTGGCGAACGGGCGCGCTGCCCGCCGCGCCCCCGCGGTCTCGCGGGCGCAATGACCTCCGCTCCATCCGGGCGGAGTCTTGAACTCGTTGACCGATCGTCGCACAACCCCGGACGATGACGTGGAGGCCTGGGCGGGCCGGCACGAACACCCTCAACTGGGGTCGACGCCCAGGTCCATGCCGATCAGCGCCAGGTGCGCCCTGAATTCGGAGGGTTCGGTGTTGGGCCTGATCGTCCGGGGCCGTTGCGCCCTGACGGGGGCGGATGCGGATGTGGCTGGGGCTGCGTGGTCCGGGTGGTTCGTCGCGGGCGGTGGTGCGGCCCGGGAACCTGGGGTTCCCGGGCCGCATGTTGCCGTAGGCATCCGGTGTTCGGCCCTCTGCCGCCCGGTGCCGAATTCCCGGTCTACCTCGTGCTGTCCCCGACTGCTTGCGGGTCCTGGCGGAGCGGGTCGGGAGCGTTACCGGTTCTGTCAGCGGGGGTGGTGTTGTCGGGGTGGTTGTCCCACTGGCCGGGCCCGGGGTGGTGGTCGCCCCAGCCGCCGTGGCCGCCGGAGTTGTGGCCGTCGCAGCCGCCGTGGTCCTGGTCCTCGCAGGGGGTGCAGGCGACGATGGTGACGGTGTTGCTGGTCGCCGTCACCGGGGTGCCGTCGGGGGTGGTGCCGGTGACGGTCGCGGTGTCGGTGATCTTCCCGGCCTGCACGTCGGACTCGGCGGTGGCGTAGGTCGCGGTGCAGGTCGTGGACGCACCCGGGGCCAGGGTGGTCACCGGGCAGGAGACGGCCGGCGTGCCCGGACCGGAGTCCGTCACGGCGAGCGAACTGAGCGTCGTGTCACCGGTGTTGGTGACGGTGAAGGTGTAGTGCAGGGCCTGCCCGGCGGCGGAGAACGAGGTCTCCTGGACGGCCTTGACGATCTTCAGCCCGGCGTAGGGGACGGTCACCTTGTTGCTGGTGGAGGTGATGTTCTGGCCACTGGGGGTGGTGCCGGTGACCTGCGCGGTGTCGACGACCTTGCCGGCGGCGACGTCGGCGTCGGTGGTGACGTAGGTCGCGGTGCAGTCCTCCGAGGCGCCCGGTGCGAGAGGCCCGGTGGGGCAGGTGACCGTGGGGGTGCCGGGGCCGTTGTCGACCACCCCGATGTTGGTCAGCGGCTGCGCGCCGGTGTTGGTGACCGCGTAGGTGTAGTGGATGGTCTGCCCGGCGGCGGTGAACTGCGCCTCGGCGGCCGACTTCACCACCGTGATCGCGACCAGCGGGGTGTTCACCTTGTTGCTGGTCGTGGTGACGGTCTGCCCGCCGGTGTCGGTGCCGGTGACCTGGCCCTGGTCGGGCACGTTCTGGGCGGCGACGTCCGCCGCCGTCGTGACGTAGGTGGCCTGGCAGGTGGTGGACTGGCCGGGCGCGAGCTGGTTGGTGCCGCAGCCCGAGACGGTGACGCCGGGCGTCAGGTCGGTCACCGTCACGTTGGTCAGCGGGACCTGGCCGGTGTTGGTGACGGTGTAGGTGTAGTTGAGGGTCTCGCCCGGTGCCGTGAAGTCCGGCTGGACGGCGGACTTGGTGATGGTCAGCGCCCGCAGCGGCACGACGACCTGGTTGCTCGTCCCGGTCACCGTCTGGGTGCCGACGGTGGCGGTGAGGTTCGCCGTGTCGGTGATCTTCCCGGCCGTGGCGTCGGCGGCGGTCGCGGTGTAGGTCGCGGTGCAGTTCTCCGAGGCGCCCGGTGCCAGCGGGCCTGCCGGGCAGGTGACCATCGGGGTGCCGGGGCCGGTGTCGGTGACCGCGACGTTCGTCATCGGCACCGGGGCGTTGTTGGTCACCGTGTAGGTGTAGTGGATCGTCTGCCCCGCCACGAACGAGGCCTCGGCCGCCGCCTTGGTGATCGACGGGGCGGGGACGTTGACCAGCACGGTGGTGGTGCAGCCCGTCGCGGTCGCGCAGGTGCCGCCGGCGATGGTCGGCGCGAGGTTGTTGGTCAGCGCGAAGTTGCCGGTGTCCGGGCTGTTGACCTTGACCTGGTACGTCACGGTCACGGTGGACCCGGCGGCGGGCGGCGCCGTCAGCGTGCCCGACCAGGTCAGGGTGCTCCCGGTGAGGGTGGCGGTGCCGGAGCTGGCGGTGATGGAGCCGGGCACCAGCGTGCCGTCCGTCAGTACGGCGGAGAGGTCGTCACTGAAACCCGCGTAGGTGGCGGGGTTGGTGCCGGTGTTGGTGACGGTCTCGGTGTAGGTCAGGGTGTCGCCCTGGTTCACCGGGCCGGCCGGGGAGACCGACTTCGCGACGGTGTAGGAGGTGCCGGCCGGCAGGTTGCAGTTCCCGCTGTCCTGGGTGGCGGAGGCGCCGAAGAAGGGGACCCCGGTGTTCACGACCGTCGTGGTGGGGATCTCCGCGGTCGAGGGGCCGGCCGGGATCGAGTTCAGGGTCTCGATGGTGCCGCTGGCGCGGAACGCGTAGACCTGGCCGCCTGACTGGGCCAGGCCGTAGACGGAGCCCGGCACGTTGCCGATCTCGGTGATCGTGTTGTCCGGGTGGATGCGGAAGAAGTCGGTGGGGTGCAGCGTGCCCGGATCGAACGCGGCCGTGAGGACGTCGCCGTCGGGCAGGGTCAGGAAGTCGCCCGCGGAGACGAGCCCGGCCGGGAACGAGGCGGGGAACAGTGTGCTCACCCCGGTGGTCGGGTTGAGCGTCCAGATCTGGTTCGAGTAGAACGACGCGACGAACAGGGTGCCGTCCGGGCGCGCGCCCAGTGCGTTGGTGGCGTACCCGGGAAAGTTCGCGGCCGGACCGGTGATCGTCACCGACGCCGTCTCCGCACCGGTGGCCGCGTTGATCGTGTACAGCACCGGTGGCAGGGTGTTCCAGCTCACCCCGTACAACGTGGTGCCGTCCGCACTCCACGCGATGTCCCCGTAGTCCCGCACCAGCGGCACACTCGCCAGCTGCGTACCGGTCGGGCTGTACTCGAAGAGGTGGTCGTTGCCGCCGCCGGAGTTCCCCCAGATCGGTACCGGCGGACAGGTCAGCGCCCGGGCCCCGGACCTCCCGTCCGCACCGTCCGCCGGCGAGGCGGCCTCAGCCCTGACGAACGATGCGTCCCGTGCCGGGGAGGAGGCCAGTGCCGCGCCGCCTCCCCAACCCGCCGTCATGCCGATGACCGCCAGCCCGATCGCCGCGGCGAGAGCGCCGCGCGATGGGCCGCGTCTGATCCCTGCCATACCGCCTCCGTTCCAGTCCGGCGTGATCACCGCAAGGCCCCACGCCACAGCATTTTGATGACACTAAGTGTCCATATGAGCACCGTAAGTGCTTTGGCGTGAGGCGGCTCGCGTGGCAATCCGCACCCGAACCAGTCGACGGCCGCCACGTGGGGGCCATCTGGCCCCATCGCAGACCGTGTCGAGAGGTGCGGACGCGTCCCTCGCGGGGGCTTCCCGGGCCGGGTGTGGAGCTCGGTCCGCGACCGAGGTGCTGACCTGTGCGTGCCGACTCGGTGTTCCGTCTCAGCCGGGCTGTTGCCGGAGGGGCCTTGGGCTGTCCGCTCGCAGTTGTCGGCGGTGAAGGGCGGTTCGCGACAGGAGGCAGCCGGCCGGGTGAACCCCGTTCCGCGCCGCAGCCCTTCCGACCTGCGGTCCAGCAGTCACAGCATGGCCAGAGAGCCCAAAATAGTGACGTTCTGTCGATGTGGCACTGCGGTACGTATTCGGACATGAGAAGAACTGGCTCTATCGCCGCGCTCGCGTTCGCGCTGGCGCTCACGCTGCTCGGACGAGCCGCGCCCGCATCAGCCGACACCGTGCCGCAGCCGGCACGGGCCGCGCCCGCTTCCCCGGCTCCGGCCAGCAACCTGACCGCCGATCAGTTCGACAGCTGGGCCGGGCTCGGCGAGAACCAGTGGCTGGAGGCCCTTGAGGAGGGCTGCGTCAAGACCGGCACCGCGGCCTGCAAGATGACCAACCAGCAGGCCCACAAGCTTCTCTCGGACACCCAGAAGCTCACCCGGGAAATGCACAACGAGATCATGAACAACCCGGAAGAAGTCGCCCAGCTCAAGGCGCTCAAAAAGCAGAATACCCGCGCCGTACAGCTCCTCGGCGGCAAGGCGGTTGCCACCATCTCGAAGTTCGCCAAGAATCCGGCTGTAAAAAACCTGAATAAATATGCCGATAAAATCGGCGATGTTGCGGGACATACGGTCAATGGGACATACGCGGCCGACGGACTGACCGAGGCTACCCAGGTATCGATCAGCAAGGCGATCGTGTACATGGTGCCCGTTGTCGGAGACGTCTGGTCGCTCGGTGAGGCCATCGCGGACCGCGACGTGGAATCCGGAGCGGTAGCGGTCATCTCCCTCATCGCGACCGCGGTCGCCTTCATCTACCCGCCGGCGGGAGCGGTACTCGCAACCGCCCTGGCAGCCTACTACGTGGCGAAGATGATCCTCGGGTTCCTGTGCGCCAAAGAACGCGACTGGATCGCCGAACCCCCCGGCACCCAGCAGGAACTGTTCGAATCAGGTGCCGACATCCGCTGGGAGACACACCGCGTCGCCGGAAAGGACGTCGCCGCCATCATCCCGCCCACCGGGGCTGTGAAACAGACGCTGCTGCTGGACTCGAAATGGACCCAGTACAACATCGACCGGAAACCGGTCAAATACTCACTCAACGGAGAGCTGGCTTTCAGTAGCGCGGGCTACCCGAAGTCGGTCACGATCTGGCAAGGCGGCCGACAGGCCGGCAGCGCCGACTGTGCCCAATGGTCGAACCCCTTGGCGGGCGGCCTTGGCTCGACGACCAACGGGGTGAAAATCTTGTGCCAGCTGAAGTCGACTGCGACCATTTCGCTGGGACACCCCGCCATCATGGTGCTGGAGTACAAGTTCCCTGAAAAAAGCCCCTGCTCCGGGACCCCGTGCGTTCCCAGCAGCGAAAAGAAGGTACGCCTCTCGGTGGAGTCGGAGAACAAGGTGACTGTGAACCTGAGCCTCCCTTTCCGCTATGCGTTTATTTCATCACTGTCCGAAGTCTACGCCAGTGGAGAAATCACCTATACCCAAATGGAGGAATCTTCCGAAGGGGAGGAATACTTCGTGACGGAATCAATTCGTCGCCTGGAGCTCGGAAAATGCTACAACTTCCCCTCCCCGGCGCCAGAGGTCAAGAATTCCACGGACCGGAAGGCGACCGTCTGGCACGGGGAGGACTGCAAAGGAACGAAGGTCACCATCCCGGTCGGAGGCACAGCCAGTTCTGCCGGCTTTGAGAGCGTCATGGTCGGCTGACCCCCGGCATTCAAAGTCTCTGCTTCATGGCGCAAGCCTGTTCGCCAGGAAGGTTTGAACGAGGCAACGGGATCCCTGTGGATCAGTGAAGAAAGCCGATCAAGCGCAGGGGTCCCGTTGCAGGGGAAGTCTGTCATCTCGCGGGCGGTCGCGGATGCGATGGGGGTGTTCGCGCCAGAGCGTCCGGGCGAGCTGACGTAAACGGTGGGCTTCGCGCTGGTGGACGCGGCACCGGAGGGCAGCCGGGCGGTGCGGCGGCGGATCCGGCCGCCCCGCCTCGGCGGCGGCCTCTCACCACCAGTTGGGTGGGCTCGCTCCGGTGCGTCCGCACACCTCCCCCTGTCACGCTCCCAGGGCGGTTGGGGCCAGAGCCGTCGCAGTCCGTGTTCGACGCTCCGGCCGGGGCGACGGCCTGGAGAGACCGGCCGGAAGTGTCCGGTGCAGTTCCCCGAGGCGCCCGGTGCGAGCGGCCCGGCGGGGCAGGTAACGGTCGGGGTACCGGGGCCGTTGTCCACCGCCGCGACGCCGGTCAGCGACCGGGTGCTGTTCTGAACACTTTGAGCAACGTGACCTGGGCCGGCCCGCGTCGCCACCCGTGCCCGAACCACCCGCGGTCGCCGGATATCGGCCACCTGGCCCCATCGCGGCCCCCTCGCCTGGCGCCCGTGCTCCGGCGGCCCGCAGCCTGATAGCGCCAAGGCAGCCCCCGCGCCACCTTCCGGAAGGACTCCCGCATGAGCGCACTGACCAGGTTCGAGACGCCCGAACCGAACGAGGACCAACTCGTGGCCGAGATGATCGAGGCCATGAACCGGCAGCAGGAGAAGGACTACCCGCCCGGCGCCACCGGCCGGGCCGCCCACGCCAAGCACACCGGGCTCGTCAAGATCACCTTCGCGGTCGAGCCCGACCTGCCGGCCAACCTGCGCGTCGGCGTCTTCGCCCGGCCGCACACCTACGAGGGGTGGCTGCGCTTCTCCAGCGGCAACGGCAAACCGCAGTCCGACGACGTCAAGGACCTGCGCGGCGCCGCCATCAAACTGCACGACGTGCCCGGCGAACGCATCCCCGAGAGCGACGAGCCCACCACCCAGGACTTCATCCTGCTCAACACCCCCGCCATCCCGCTCGGCACCGTCAAGCTGTTCCACGACGTCATCACCCTCGAACCGGCCAGGTTCGCCGCCAAGATGCTCACCACCCACCCGCACGTCCTCGCCGGCCTGGCCAAGGCGGTCATCACCCCCACCTCACCCGCCGACATCCCCTACTGGAGCAACACCGCCTCGCTGCTCGGCCCCGACCAGGTCGTCAAGTACGCCCTCGTACCGACCTCGCCGTACACCAGCCCGGGGCGCGAGAAGCACCAGGACCACTACCTCAGCGACCACCTCCAGGAGCACCTCACCCAGACCGACGCCACCTTCGACTTCATGGTCCAACTGCGCACCGACCCCGACACCATGCCGGTCGAGGACATCGCCGTCGAATGGAGCACGGACCGGGCCCCGCTGGTGAAGGTCGCCACCGTCACCATCCCCCGGCAGGAGTTCCGCACCGCCGCCCGCAACCAGCTTGCCGAGGAACTCACCTTCAGCATCGCCCACGCACTCCAGGACCACCGGCCGATCGGCGCCGTCGCCCGCGCCCGCATCCGCATCTACGGCCAGATGGCCACCTGGCGCCACCAGCGCGACCAGCGCACCAAGACCACCTGACCCACAATCAGCGTCGAGGCGGTAGTACCGGCCGACGTAGGCGAAGGCGCCCGGGTCGCTGTGCGGCCGCGGTCCGCACGGCACCGTCCATCGTGTCCAGCCCCTCCACGTCGCTGGCGGCGGAGAGTGGCTGAACTACGCCTGATGGCAGGAGCGTTCGCAGCCGATCGGCCGTCTTTTGCGGATAGAGGCCGCTTGTGAGCGAGGAGGGCGAGCTTGCCCCTGCCTGCGGTGCGGGAGTGGCGCGATCGCGGGTCCAGCGAGGATTCGGCGGCTTCGAAGCGCACCCGGCGTGCGATGACCCATACTCTCTGTGGCCATGCAGCCCCAACAGCGTGCCCCGCGTCGCGCCGTACGGCCGGATCGAGGCGCACGTCGAACGTACCTGGCAGGCCGAACGCGACGTGAGCGTCAGGGAGTTCGGGCTTGCGCAGTTCCCGCATCACAGTACGGTCCGCCACGCTTGCGGGCGCGCCCCATCGCCGCCCACACCCGGCGAAAGGCGCATTTCGGCTGCCTGACCCCCTCGGGCGTATTCCGGGATCAGAACCCTCTCGACGTACTCGTCCATCTTGTGCAGGTAGATATTGGAAAGGGGCGGGGAAATTGCCCGCCCTGCGGATTTTCGCCGTGCGCGGCGTTCCAGGTCCAGCTCATCTCCGCTGGCCGTCGAGTGGGTGCAGGCGGGTGATTTTCGTGACTATACGTTTTCGGCCTTTGCGGCCGTGTTACACATGTGCAACGAAAGGGGCGTGAGGTGCGCCCTGCGATTTTGTGCGGCTGAGCCGCACGGAGAGAGGCTGGGATGAGACCCATTCGTATGCTGGCCGGGGGAGCTGCCCTCGCGATGTGTGCCGCACTGGGGGGCGTGGCGTCCGCACCTGCGGCGTTCGCCGGTGCTCAGGACGCGTGTGGAGACAGCCCCACGGACTATGTGGGCACGTTCGTGGGGACGGTCAGCATCGGCAACGGGCCCACAACGCTGACCTACACCCTGACCTACCCCACGGTGGGCAGTTACCTGGTGCAGTTGAATGTCGGCGGCGATGTTCCGGGCAACAACTACACGGCTTCGGGACCGCTGTCCATTTCGGGTGAAGGAGGCGTCGCTAAGGCGGTGAACTTCGCCGCATGGCCTCTGTATACGACCGACAACAGGATCACCACCCCGCCGGCGGCAGGCGAGGCGCTGGGTTGCTCCAATCTGCTGCCCGCGGTGGTGGCGCCGTTCGTCAGCCAGTTCACCGTCAAGCAGGACGGCGGGCCCGACATCATCATGAACAGGACGATCTGACCCCTGTGGTCGTAGGGGTCTCGTCCTCCGGCCAGTGAGCATGAGCCGGCCGCCGCAGCGGACCGCCCCGACATCGAAGGCCCGGCGAGGCCGCGGCGGCGATCGTGGAACCGGGTGCCCCCGGGACCAGTCGGCGCGGGGTACCCCCGCGGGTCGGCGAGGCTACACCCGCGATACCCGCCAAGGATCTTGAAGGCGTGTACGAGCCTGTTCGTTCGCCATCACGCGCGCAGCCTCACGGGCAGGGCCGCGTCCGCCACGTCCCCCCTCGCTCACCGCTACTCCCTTGCTGGTCCCTCTCCATGGGATAGAGGGCCCAGCAAGGGAACACCTCGCAGCTCTGCGCCCGAGGTGACTGTCCTCGGCCTCGACCTGCCCGCCGCCCTGGCGCCCGCGGCCGAGAACACGTGAGCCGGGGCCCACGCCCGCTACGCCGCCGCCCCCACTCCTGAGCGCCCGGACGGCGTGAAGACGAAAGACTCCAGTCCGCCGCGGGAACGCATCCTGGCCGCGGCGATGCGGCTCTTCTACACGCAGGGCGTGCGCGGGGTGGGCATCGACCAGCTGATCCGGGAGTCGGCGGTCGCCAACGCGACGTTCTACCGGCACTTCCCGTCCAAGGACGAGATGGCCCTCGCCTACGTCCGCGAGCACGACCGGGCGTTCCGCGAAGCCGCCGCGGCCACCGGGCGCTCCCCCCGGGAGACGGTCGAGGCCCTGTTCGCGGGGATCGCGGAGCAGTTCTGCACACCGGGTTTCCGCGGCTGCCCGCTCATCAACGCCGCCGCCGACTACCCCGACCCGCACCATCCCGTCAGCCAGGCCATCCAGGAACACATGGCCTGGTTCCGCGCCCGGCTGCTGGAACACCTCACCGCCATCGGCCACCCCGACCCGGCGGGCGCGGCCGACACCCTGCTGATCCTGCGCCACAGCGCGATGAACCACAGCCGCTTCACCACGCCCCAGGCCGTACGGAGCGCGCTGTCCGGGGCGGTGACCGCCATCCTGGAGCAGCCCCACGCGGGAGCCGGCGCACCCTGACCGGCGGGGCGGGTGCGGAGCGAGCGGTCCGTGTACCTGCGGCAGACGGTGGAGCGGCCCGGGAATCACCGGCGCAGCACCCGCCCCGAGACGGGCGCCGACCTTGCCCTCGCCCGCAGGAGTGTCTGCTGAGCCACCCGCCAGCCGAGCCCCCGAACTGGCCTGCCTCGCCGTCGACCGCCCTCAATGCCGTAACAGGGGGCAGCCGGCCGGGTGAACCCTGCTACGCGCCGCATCCCTCCTGACCTGCGGCCCAGCATCCACCGGCAGGTCAGAGTGTCCGAATGGTGACGTTCTGTCAATGATTCGCTGCGGTAAGTATTCGCACATGAGGAGAACTGGCCCTATCGTCGCGCTCGCGTTCGCGCTGGCGCTCACGCTGCTCGGGCGAATCGCGCCCGCATCAGCCGACACCGTGCCGCAGTCGGCACAGGCCGCGCCCGCTACCGCGGTTCCGGTCAACCCCACAGCCGACCAGTTCGACAGCTGGGCCAGGCTCAGCGAGAACCAGTGGCTGGAGGCCCTCGAGGAGGGCTGCATCAAGACAGGCAGCGATGCCTGCAAGATGACCGACCAGCAGGCCCGCAAGCTTCTGTCCGACACCAAGAAGCTCACCCGGGAACTGCACGACGAGATCATGAACAACCCGGCGGAAGTCAACGAGCTCAAGGCGGCCAAAAAACAGAAGACCCGCGCCGCAACGGCCCTCGCCTCCAAGGCGGCCGCCATCATCTCGAAGTACACCAGACACCAGGCCGTAAAAAACCTGAACAAGGTGTCCGACAAGGTCGGGGACATCGCGGGCTACCAGATCAACGGGACCTACGCGGTCAACGGACTGAAGGAGGGGACCGAAGAAGCAATCGCCAAGTCGATCGTGTACATGGTGCCTGTCCTCGGAGACGTCTGGTCGCTCGGCGAGGCCGTCGCGAACCGCGATGTGGAATCCGGAGTGGTAGCGGTCGTCTCCCTCATCGCAACCGCCGCCTCCTTCGCCTTCCCGCCGGCGGGAGTGCTACTCGCAAGCGCCCTGGCGACCTACTACGTGGCGAAACTGATCATCGGATTCCTGTGCTCGGAAGAGCGTGACTGGGCCGCCGAACCCCCCGGCACCCCGGAGGAATTGTTCAAATCGGGTGCCGACATCCGCTGGGAAAAACACCGCGTCGCCGGAAAGGATGTCGTCGCCATCATCCCTCCCACCGGATACGCGAGGCAGACACTGCTGCTGGACTCGAAATGGACCCAGTACAACGCCGACCGGAGGCCGGTCAAATACTCGCTCGACGAGCTGATTTTCAGTAGCGCCGGGTTCCCGAAGACGGTCGAGGTTTGGCAAGGCGGCCGAGAAGTGGGCAGCGTCACCTGCACGTACCTGACGGACGTCATGCTGCCTGGGGAAACTGACCCCAATGGCTCCGACATCATCGCCGGGGTGAACAACTGCAATCTGGAGTCAACCGCAACCATTTCGCTGGGAAATCCCGCCGTTATCGTACTGGAGTACGCTTTCCCCGATAAGAGCCCCTGCTCCGGGACTCCGTGCGTTCCCAGCGGGCAAAAGAATGTACTCCTCGGGGTGAAGTCGGAGGGGAGGGGTAATGTGACCCTGGACCTTCCTTTCCACTATGCGTTTATTTCTTCGCTTTCCGAAGTGTATGCCAGTGGAGAATTCACCTACGAGTACGAGAAGGAATCTTCCGAGGGGACGTATCTCCAGAAGGCGTCAATCTCCCGCCCGGAGCACGGAAAGTGCTACAACTTCATCTCCCCGACGACGGAGGAGGTCCAGAACTCCACGGACCGTAAGGCGACCGTCTGGTACGGGCGGGACTGCAAAGGAACGAAGGTCACCGTCCCGGCCGGAAGCAAAGAGAAGCCTGCCAGGGGTGCCGATTTCGATAGCGTCATGTTCGACTGACCCCCAGTACTACAGTCCCAGATCTTCGAACCTTCTCGGTCGATGGGTCGCCGGTCGTGACCTGGTGATGTCTGTGACTGTCGAGGATGCGGTCGGCCTGGACGCTGTCCTCCGTGCTCAGGCGGGTGGTTCGGACTGGCGGTTCAAACCGGCCCGAGGTCACAAGGGTGTTCGGTGATTTCGTGCGTGCTTCACCGACTGATGTGCCGAAGAAGAACTCGTAGGGCCTGGCTGAGCGCGCCGGGTATGCGACGGCGCGGCGTCGGGCGTCCACGCACGGCGTGAGGCGGACTGCGACCATGTGGTCGGACATTCGGGTTCTGATGACGCGGCACGGACGGGGAGAGGATGATCTGCGAGTTCGACGCCACCGTCCCCGACACCCACGTCACTCGAAGCTATCCGTCCTCTGCCCTGACCTCCGAATAATCCTGAGGCTGAGCGGCTACGCCGGACGTGGTTGCACGGGCGGCGCGGCCGACCAGCCACCGCCTGTAGCCCGAGCGGTGCCGCTCGGCGATCGGCAGGAGGGCGACCGCGTCAGGCAGGTAGAGCGGATCACCGATGGCGCGCACGTGCGCGACGACCGCCGGCACGAACGACGGCCCTATCCGCCTGCGGCACCTGGTCTGCTTCCTGGACGCCATCCGATCCAGCGGCCCGACTCCTCACCTCCGCCGACTGCCTGGCCGCAGTCGGCTACGGATCGCCCCGCACCGGAACCACCGCACCCGTCCGCCGCTCCGTCGTCGTCGCCCGAGTGGAGGGTGCCCCAGCGGCCGGGCGCCGTTGATGCTTCGTGTATCTGATGTCAACGCGCCGCCCCTAGCTTGTCCGCGGCCCATGATGCGGGCGTTGATGCAGAAGAAACTTGAGGTGCGATCGGTGAGATTCCCGTTGTTGCGGCCCCGCTGGCGCTGGCCAGTACGGATGGTCGCCATAGGCATGGCCGCGTTCCTGGCGTTCACGTCGATGTCCGCGCTGGGCGCTCCGGCCGCGTCCGCGTCGACGGAGGACACCCTGTACGCAACCCGGTACCTGCAGTTCATCGACCAGGTGCGGAGCATTGCGACCACCCCGCTGCTCGGTGCCGAGCAGACGGCCGAGCACCAGGTCGGTGCGGCCCGGGAAACGATGAGGGGATTCGTCGAAGTCCCGCTCAACTTGCTTGAGGAGCTTGATCCGACCACGGATCGTCAACCGGTCACGCTGGTGATGCGTGAGAGCGACATGTACATCGTGGGATTCACGAGGCCCCCCAGGGGCACGGAGCCACGAAGGCAGTTCTTCTATTTTCGCGACGTGGGGCTTAGGGAATGGGCCGGCCATGACGCGGTCGATCTCGGGTACAACGACAGGTACAACGACAACCAGGGCCTCGGCGATCAGACCACGGTGACGATCGACCGCTGGGGCCTCCAGGGCGCCGCCGAGGCACTGCGGTCGGCAGGCACGGATGTCAACGCCCGCCATGCCCTGCGTGGGCCCCTCCTGCGGCTGGCCGTGGGCGCGGCCGAAGCGGCCCGCTTCCAGCCCATCCGGGACGGCATCCACCGGGCTGTTGCGGACGGCACGACGTGGAACGCCGCGGACAGCGTGTGGCGGGACAACGACGACGTCATCCCGGAGTTGCGGCAGGCCATGACCGGCGGTTGGCTCACCAATCACTGGGACAACCTGAGCCAGCTCGTCACAGCCTGGATGGGCACCGTGGACCGGCATGGCAACCCTCAACAATTTCTCGATTCCATTTACAACGCGGGCGAGATCGACAGGACGCTGATGGGCGTGCCCATCAGCATGGGGAAGGTCCTGTCGATCCTCGCGACCGTGCACGTCGTCAGGGCGGCCCCGGACATCTGCCAGGAGTCGTTCCAGCTGGCGTCCACCGCGGCCGCCGCCGGACCGAACGTGTGCACCCGGCCCAAACCCATCGACGCCGCGGTGTCGGTCGACGACTGGAACGCCCGGGCGATCCTGTTCAACGGGCCGAACTTCCAGTACATGACGGGTGACATCGGGGGCCGGGACTGGTCGTGGGGGCTGGACGACAAGCCGCGCAGCATTGCCCGGGCCTGTCCTGCACTGCTGGGCACGGGCTTCGCCGCCGGGGTCGACGCGGCGGTGCGGCTTCCGGACTACCCGGATGACCTGCTGCTGTTCCGGGGCGACCAGTACCTGCGCCTGCGGCTCGGGACGGATTCGTTCGGCATGAGGAACCTGGAGGGATGCTCCGTGGTGATCAAGCCGACCGCCATCGGGGACGCCTTCAAACCGTTGAAGGGCACCGTCTTCGCGAACGGCGTCGACACCGCGGTCTCCGTCACCGAAAGCCAGATCTACTTCTTCAAGGGGGACCAGTACGTCCTCGTCCAGGTCGACATCGGCGGCACCGGGGACAAGATCGTGAACGGTCCGAAAGCCATCGCGGACAACTGGTCCGCGCTGAAGGAGGCCGGCTTCTTCCGGGACCTGGACGCCGCCTTCTCCGTGCCCCAGCCCAAAGTGGGGGCCAAGTCACGGCCTCTGGAGACCGTGTTCATCAAGAACGGCGCCTTCGTCACCATGGAGGTCCACCCCGGCACGGTGGACGACAACTACATCGTGGCCGGCATGATCGACGACGACTGGTACGGCTTCAGGAACTCGCTCTTCTCGGCAGGAAACGGTGCCACCCGCATCCCGGACCACATGCACCGCTCGCCCAAGGGACTTCCCCCGGGCCCGATCAAGGGCCTGGCGGGCAAGTGCCTGGACGTCAAGGACGGCTCCCGGGACAACGGAACCCCGGCCCGGCTCCAGGACTGCAAGGGCGGCGACGCCCAGACGTGGTCGGTGCCCGGTGACAGCACCGTCCGGGCGCAGGGCCTGTGCCTGGACGCGGACCACTCCGGGAAGGACTACGGCACCAAGGTGCAGCTGTGGGGCTGCAACGGCAGCGACGCCCAGAAGTGGACCCGCACCGCGGCCCGGGAGCTGAAGAACGTCAACGCCGGTCTGTGCCTGGACGTACCCGGCTCCGTGTCCGACGACGGGCGGCAGTTGCAGCTGTACGGCTGCAACGGCAGCGACGCCCAGAAGTGGGTGCTCAACGACTGGCCGGGCACGGACCAGCCCACGCCCGTGAACGGCGACGCCGGCTCCCCGTTCGACGACTCGCCCGACGACCGGGGGACGAAGCCCGCCTCCTCGGGCGACTGCCGGCCCGAGGGGATGGCCGCCACCCAGGGGGTGAACGCCCGTTACTGCGATGTCTACGACAACGACGGCCGGGAATGGGTCGGCAACAACCGCACCCGGCGCACGGTCGGGTACTTCACCGAATGGCGCTCCGGGGCGAAGGGAGACCCCAAGTACCTGGCGTCCAACATCCCCTGGTCGAAGGTGACGCACGTCAACTACGCCTTCGCCCGCGTCGAGAACAACCGCATCAGCGTCGGCGACGTGAACGACCCCAAGAACCCGGCCACCGGCATGACCTGGGACGGCGACCGGAACGCCATGGATCCGTCCCTGCCGTACAAGGGTCACTTCAACCTGCTGAACACCTACAAGAAGAAGCACCCGGCCGTGAAGACGCTGATCTCCGTCGGCGGCTGGGCGGACACGCGGAACTTCTACGCGATGGCCACCAACGCCGACGGCTCGGTGAACCAGGCCGGCATCGACGCGTTCGCCGACTCCGTGACGGACTTCCTCGACCGGTACGGGTTCAACGGCGTCGACATCGACTACGAGTACCCCGGCGCCCTGCCCAGCACCGGTAACCCGCTGGACTGGGACGTCTCCAACCCGCGCCGCAAGGGCCTCCAGCAGGGCTACACCGCCCTGATGAAGACGCTGCGGACCAAGCTGGACCAGTCCGGCACGGCCAAGGGCCGCTACTACCTGCTGACCTCGGCCGGGTCCGCCTCCGGCTACCTCGTGCGCGGACTGGACGCCGGCCAGGCGCTCCAGTACCAGGACTTCGTCAACGTCATGAGCTACGACCTGCACGGCTCCTGGAACAAGTACGTCGGCCCGCAGGCCCCGCTCTACGACACCGGGCAGGACAACGAGCTGGCCGCGGCCGGGATCTACAACGACCAGGCGCCCGACACCAAGGACTACCAGAAGAACGGCTACTTCAACACCGACTGGGCTTACCACTACTACCGCGGCGCCCTGCCGCCCGGGCGCATCAACCTCGGCATCCCCTACTACTCCCGCGGCTGGCAGAACGTGCAGGGCGGCACGGACGGGCTGTGGGGTACCTCCGCCATGCCGGACCAGTCCAAGTGCCCGCTGGGCGTCGGCGGCCGGGGCCCGGCCAAGGGCCAGGACTGCGGTCTCGGCGCCACCGGCATCGACAACGTGTGGCACGACACCGAGGACGGCCGCGAGGTCGGCGCCGGGTCCAACCCGCTGTGGCACACCAAGAACCTCCAGGACGGCCGCACCCCCGGCTACCTGAAGTCCTACGGCGTCGACCCGGCCACCGACGCGGGCAAGCTGAGCGGAAACTACGCCGAGAAGTACTCCGACCCGCTCCAGTCGTCCTGGCTGTGGAACGACACCAAGAAGGTGTTCCTCTCCACCGAGAACGACAAGTCGATCGACGCCAAGGCGAAGTACATCGCGGACAAGGGCGTCGGCGGGGCGATGATCTGGGAGCTCGCCGGCGACTACACCAAGCTTTCCAACGGCGAGTGGGGGATGGGCTACGACCTGACCACCCGCCTCGACAACGCCCTCAAGGGCGCGGGGGCGTCCGGCAACACCACCGGCGGCGGCAAGACGCTGCCCGCCGAGGTGATCGACGTCAAGGCCGAGCTGGTGGACTTCCCCACCGACGTCGCGGACATGTGGCCGATGCAGCCGAAGCTGCGGATCACCAACAACTCCAAGGTCGCCCTCGCCCAGGGCACGGAGATCTCCTTCGACCTCCCCACCTCCGCCCCGCCGGTGGTGAAGGACGGGGCCTGGAAGGAGATGAGCGGCATCGTCCCCGGCCACACCGGGCCCAACGCGGGCGGGCTGAAGGGCGACTTCCACCGGGTGACCATCAAGCTCGGCTACTGCGAGGACGTGCCCGCCGGCAGGTCGAAGGACATCGACGTCAAGTACTACCTGCCCATCACCGGCCCAGCGAACGTCACCTTCAGGATCGGCGGCAAGGACTACGGATCCACCGGCGACAAGCGCCGCGCGGTGACGACCGTCGATCCGCCGGCACCGGCCTCCGGGGCCCAGTGCCAGGCCGCGCCGTGGCAGGCGCACGCCTACAACCCCAACCCCTCGTTCGCGTTCTGGCAGACCGGCGACAAGTGGATCATCGAGGACCGCAACAGCGGCAACGTCCTCGACCACCCCGGCAGCTGGACCGACGCCCACCTGTCGATGAAGCAGACCGGCAACGCCAACCAGCTGTGGACGGTGACCGAGGAGGACGCGGGCTGGTACCACATCAAGTCCGGTACCAGCGGCCACGACCAGTGCCTCGGCGCCACCACGGCCAGGGGCACCCTCACGGTGCGGGACTGCGACGGGAAGGTCGACCAGTGGTGGCGGCTGGTGCCGCTCAGCACGGACCAGGCCACCGCGGGCAAGCCGCTGCTGGACCAGTGGGTCACCCGCGGCCCCAAACACGGCAGCGCCTACGCGCTGGGCAGCTTCGCCGACGGGACCGACGACTGGTGGAAGGCGCCGGCCTACCTCGCCGCCCCCGCCAACAGCGCCACCGCCTCCAGCACGAAGATCATCACCGGGGACACCGACGGCGCCTGGGCCTCGACGGTGTCGTGGAACGGCTTCTACTGGCGCGCCAAGTGGTGGAACAAGGCGACCGACGAGCCCGGCAAGAGCGACGCCTGGCAGAAGCTCGGCCCCACACCGTAACCACCCCCGGCTCCGACCGGAGTTGACCGTACCGGGCCCCGGCAGAGCGGCAACGCTCTGCCGGGGCTGGACTGCTCCCCGCGCACGCGGGGGCCGGTCAGAGCATGGGCGGCCAGTGCATGGTGTTGAGGTTCCGCGCCAGGAGGCGTTCCTGTGCGCCGATGTCGTCGAGGATGGCCCGGCCGGCGGCGACCAGGGCGGGGAAGGCGGGCTCGTCGGAGTCCAGATGGGGAGTCACTTCGCGAACGGGGAGGCGCTGGAAGGCGAGCAGCGCCGCGCCCTGGAAGGCGGCGATGAGGTTCACGTTCCTGCTGTGGGCGAGGATCCACCCGTCCGGGCAGCTGGAGAGCCAGAACGTGCGGCCGCTGCTGTGGACGGAGACGCCATGGGGGCGGTCGCCGTCGACGACCTGGTCGACGAGTTCGAGGGTGCGCTCGGCGGCGAGCTCCGCGAGGGTGCGGGGGTGTTCGAGGCCGTCGCCGATGAGGGTGCGGATGGTGTCGGCACGGGACTTGCGGGCGGCTTCGGCCCGGTCGTCGAGACGTCGGAGAGTGTCGAGCGGGAGGCGAACATCAATCTTGGGGCCGACTTCGGGGCGTCCGCCGGGATTTCTCGGCGGGGTGGGGCCCATGGTGTCCCTCGGGATGAGTTGACGCATGCGTCAACCATAGGGCGGTTGTCGCATGCGTCAACCCCGCCTAGGGCGTCAGCGGTCGCCGGGGCGCCAGCGAGACCGTTCCGCGCCTCGTCCGCCGCTCGTGCGGGTGAGATGCCGTGTCATCGCCTCGGGTCCGTCAGGCCCGGCCGGGAGACCGGCCGGGCCCGTAGACCGCACACCGAAGGATCGTCATGGCGGAGGAGCGGAGGAGCGGAGGAGCTGTACGCGACGTTGAAGACCGACCGGGGCGACATCGTGGCCCGGCTGCTGCCGAACCACGCCCCGAGGACGGTGCGGAACTTCGCCGAACTGGCGAAGACGGGCCCATCAGCGACCGAAGCGACTCAAGGTCGTGGAACCGCTGCATCTCCACATCTCCACGCCGGCGCGGAAGCTCGCGGTGAAGCCGTCCTGTCTAGGGACCCGATCGACCGCCGGTGGCGGCCGTTGCTGCGGGACTTCTCCCCTGCGGCGCGGCGGTTCTCGACCAGCCACGGCACGCCCTGCCCGTCCCGGTCAGCCGGCCTACCGCCGCAGGAGGCCGTCGGCCAGGGGCGAGCAGGCATGGCAAAGGGTTCGCCAACGGTTCGTCAACAGTCATTCCTGGACTCCCGAATCTCCCAGGTAGTACGTCCACCGGTCCGGCCGAACCGGCATCATCCGTGGTCGGAAGGTGGACGGGAGTTGGCGAAATCGTGTCCATGGTCGGCCCGTGCCGTTGACCGCCGGTACGGCCGGGCGGTTGGCTCGCCCCGAGCCGGCCGGCGAGGGCGGGAAGCGGTGCGGCCCGAGGCAAGGGGAGGACGGTTCAGGTGGACCGGACGCACCGAGCGGGTGAGCCTGGCCGACGACGGCAGTCAACTGGACGGCTCGACCAACCAGGCGGCGATCAGCGCCGACGGCCGGTACGTGGCCTTCAGCACGGACGCCGCCGACGTCGTCCCGGGGCAGCACGGCGGCGGCCGGTTCGACGTCTACGTCCGCGACCGCTGGACCGGCCGCACCGAACCGCTCACCCCGGGCGCCGGCGACGGCAACTCGCTCGACCCGGCCATCAGCGCCGACGGCCGGTACGTCGCGTACACCTCGGACCGCACCGACCTCTCCCCCGGCACCCGGCCCGGCGTCCAGAACATCCACCTGACCGACCGCCGGACCGGCACCACCCGCCCGATCAGCACCGGCCGCGACGGCACCCCCGCCGACGACGGCTCGGTCGAACCCTCTCTCAGCGCCGACGGCCTGACCGTCGCCTTCCGCTCGAAGGCGACCAACCTGCTGCCGACCGCCCCGGCCACCGCCCCGGCCGTCCTCAAACCCCCGCCCGCACGGCAGCTCTTCCCGCTCTACACCTACGACGCGCGCACCGGCCGGATCCAGGGCGCCAGCATCGACGCCTCCGGCACCCTGCGCGACGCCGCCAAGGCCGGACGGCTCAGCCCCGACGGGCGCCACGCCCTCTTCCGCGTCTTCGAGCGCGAGCAGAACACCGTCCAGGTCCGCCTCTACGCCCGCGACCTGCGTACGGGCACGGTGACCACGGTGTCCGCCGTCGACTCCCAGCCCGCCGTCATGACCGCCGACGACCGCTGGGTCTACTTCGCCTCCGACTCCGACGCCCTCGTCCCCGGCGACACCAACGGCGTCACGGACGTCTTCCGCCGCGACCTGTGGACCGGCCGGACCGAACGCGTCAGCACAGCGGCCGACGGCAGCCCACTGCCCGGCGCCTCCACCGCCCCCGCCGTGGACGCCCTCGGCACGACGGTCCTGTTCAGCACCCTCAACGGGACCCGCGCGGACCTCCTGGCCCGCCGACTGCCGCCGCTCTGACCGCCAGGGCGTGCCGATCCGGGTGCGAGCACGGATGCCGAAGGACCCGGCGGCGTGCCCGAGGCGCGAGCCTGGTCGCGGGCCGAGACGGTGCGGGTGCACCGTCCGCTGTGCCCGACCGGGGCGGCCGCCAGGCCCCCCGCGCAGGCGGCGGGCGCGCCGCGGCGGGCATCGTCGCTGTCGGCCTGCTCCAGCGCCATCGGGAAGAGCACGGCCGTCAGATCGGCTCCGTTGTGATCCGGTGATCCCCCAGACCGTCACCACCTGCTCCAGCACCTCCTGGTGAGCCCGGGACCGAGTCCTGGGGCGCCCTTGCCAGACACTACGGTGACCGTACTATGGTGGGGGACGTGAAGAACAAACGCTCCATGCAGGAGCCGACCTTCCTGCTCCTCACCGCGCTGGCCGACCGGCCCCGGCACGGCTACGCGCTCGGGGACGAGGTCGCCGCGATCTCCGAGGGCCGGGTGCGGCTCGGCGCCGGCAGCCTGTACGGCACGCTCGACCGCCTGCTGGCCGAGGGGCTGATCCGCGTCGAGCGCGAGGAGACGGTGGACGGGCGCCCCCGGCGCGTGTTCGCCCTCACCCCCGACGGCGAACAGTCGCTCAGGAACGAGGCCGAACGCCTGCGCTCCGCACTGCGCGAGGCCGACCGGCGCCTGACGCAGACCTGGACCCGTCCCGCAGGAGGTGCGGCATGACCTCGCAGCACTCCTTGAACGCCCGCCTGCTGAGGCTGGCCCTCACGCTCTACCCGTCCTCGTACGGCACCGGTGCGCTGGCGGAGGTGGCCGACCTCGCCGGGCAGCGGATCGCCCGCTCCGGCTCCGCGGCGGGGCTGCGCGAGGTGGCCGATGTCGCCGGGCACGGGGCCCGGCTCCGGCTGGGCATGGTCTCCCACCGGCCGCCGGGCCGGGCGTTCGCCACCGCGGCGCCGCTCGCCGCGATGCTGGCCGGAACGTATGCGGCGACCTACCTGTGGCGGAACCTGTGGCTCGCCATCAGCCCCGAGTTCCTTGGCTTCCCCGCCGGAGTCCCCACGGGAGGCCCGCTCCTGGCGGCGACGTCGCTGCTCGTCCCCGTCGTGCTGACGGCGTGCGCGGTCGTGGCCGGCCGCTGGTCGGCCGCGCGGGCCCTGGCCCTGGTGTCCCTGGTACTGGCGCCGCTGTTCTACGCCCTGTGCCGCTTCGGGATGCTCGACCTGGACTTCCGCACCGCGGCCGAACTCGGCCTCGGCCCCCGGGGGTTCGGGGCGATCGTGCTCAACACCCTTGTCCTGCTGGTCGCCCCGCGGGACCGGACCCACAGAACCGGTGCCGGGCTCTGGCTGGTCGCCGCCGCCGTCACGGCCCTGGGCATCGGCGCCACGATCAGCAGCGAGTCCGCCGAGCAGATCCTGACCTCCGGCTTCGGCACCTGGGCCCCGATCGCCACCGGTGCCGCTCTGGCCTTCACCGCCCGGACGGCCGGGAACGCGGTCCTGACCGGGGCCGTCCTGGCGGCGCCACCCGTGCTCACCCCCGTACTCTTCGGCGGCCACGCGTCGGTCGTGGCCATGCTGCCTCAGCTCCTCATCCCGTCCGCCTTCGGCTATCTGATGACCCGAAGCGCGATCCTCCTCATCGGCCGCCTCCCCCGACGGGGCCGACTCTCCCGTCCCTGACCGGCACCGGCCTCGGCAGCCGCGCCGGCGACGGCACCGGCACCGGCACCGGCACTCGGGGAACCGCGGGCGTCCAACGCGGACACCGCGGTTCCCCTTCGCCCCCCCTTCACCCCCCTCCGCCACACCACACCCCAGGACCTCAACGCCCACCTCCTGTCCCGCTGCCCTCCCCGCCACCACCGCACTCCACCCGCAGCGTCCGCGCGGCTACCACGCGGCTACCGCACCCCGGACGTCCGTCGCCGGCGAGGCCCCCAGCCCGTCGGCCACCCGCACGAGGTGGCCGACCTCGGCCTTTCGCCGCCGAGCTGAAGACGGCCCGCCTGGCAGGCATCTCCGCGACTGATCCAACGTCAGTTCTGTGGAGAGTCAGGATCGTTGGCGTCGAGCAGGGTTCGGATTCGGGTGTGCAGGGCGGCTCGGACCGAGGCGGGTGTCAGGACTTGGAGCGGGGTTGCCAGGCCGAGCAGGTACGTGGCCAGTTCGTCGGGGGTGGAGCCGCCGATGGTGACGAGGGTGGCGTGGGTCCCGTCGGGCTCGTGGGTGCCGAGATTGCGGGGGACGAGGAGCAGCGCCCGGTTCAGGGGCAGGGGGACCCGGACCGTGGTGTAGAGCGGGTAGCCGCTGGTGAGCATGCGGGAGACCAGCAGCGCGGCGTCGGGCGGGTCGACGAGGTCGGCCGGGTGGCCGGTCGGGTGGGCCTCGGTGACGCGGTCGGCGCGGAAGGTGCGCCACTGGCCTCGCGCGACGTCCAGGGCGACCAGGTACCAGCGGTGGCCCGTGCGGACCAGCCGATGGGGGTCGACGTCCCGGACCGTGGCCCGGTCCTGCCGGTCGCGGTAGGAGAGCCGGACGCGCTCTCCCCGCCGGCAGGCGGTGGCCAGTTCCAGCAGCACGCCCGGGGAGAGCAGGCGTTCATCGGACCGGGGGGTGTGGACGAACGCGGCGTCCAGTTCGGCCAGCCGGTCCGCGATGTGCGCGGGCAGCAGCCGCTGGAGTTTCAGGAGGGCCGAGAGCGCCGCTTGGTCGGTGCCGAGGACACCGCTGAGCGCCGCCTCGCGCAGGGCCACGGCCACGGCGAGCGCTTCCTCGTCGTCCAGGCTCAGCGGCGGCACCTTGCTGCCGCCGCCGCTGAGCCGGTACCCGCCCCAGGGGCCGGGGCCGGAGTCGACGGCGTAGCCGAGTTCGCGCAGCTTGGCGATGTCCCGCCGGACGGTGCGTTCGGTGACGTCCAGGCGTTCGGCCAGTTCGCTGTTGGTCCACGACGGGCGGGTGGAGAGCAGCGAGACCAGCCGCAGGAGTCGCGCGGAAGTACTGATCACATGCCGGAGCGTAGGGCACCGCACAACCAGGACCGAAGCTGTCCTGGTCCCGTCGTAGCGTCTGATCGGCCAGGAAGACATCGGTTCCGGTCCGGGCTTCCGCGCACCCCTGCTCACCCCTGCTCACCCCCAAGAATCGAGGAACGTCATGACCGTGAAGGATCCGGACGACTTCAAAGCACTGGAGCCGTTCTTCCGCATCGTCGGGAAGGGGCTCGAAGGTCTGGTCGACGGGGACCATTTCTTCGACTGGTTCACCGAGGACGCCGTCACCGAGTACGTGGTCACCGTGCCCGGCTACCCGAGGAGGATCGAGGGCCGGGACGCCCTGGCCGAGCTGTACCGCGGGTACGGGGACACGATGGTCGCGGAGAGCGCCGACGGCCTCGCCGTCCACCATGACCGCGAGACCTCGGTCGTCGTCCTCGAATACGTGGTGCACGGCCGCGCGGTCGGCACGGGACGGGCGTACGACAACCACTTCGTCTCCGTGATCACCATCCGGGACCGCAGGATCACGCACTGGCGGGACTACCTCGACCCGCTGGCCGTCCTCGACGCCTGTGGGGGCACCTTCGGGTTCGCCTCCGACACGCACCGGCCGGCAGGCTGACCGGGCGGTTCGTCCCCGGTTCTGAGGGTCGGGTCCCACGTCAGGCGGGGCGGCTTCTCCGGCGAGTCGGCGGGTTTGGCCCCATGCTCCGGCGGCCACGGCCGGGGCGGCCTGAGTACGGGTGCTCAGGCCGGGCAGGTGGGGCTTGTGGGGCTTGTGGCGCTTGTAGGACGGAGGTGACTTGAGCGACCAGAGGTGCTGATGTTTCGTCAATTCGACTGGAGCAGATCCGCGTTCGGTGCGTGCCCCGCGCGAACGAGCAGGTCGCGGATGAGCTGAGGTGAATGACGAAATCTTGTCGGCTCACACCCGTTGACGCCCACAGACGGCACTGCAATGCTCATGACCCGATCTGTGAAACATCTGCGCGACACCATCACTCCGTCATCACGGAAAGGGTCAACCCCCATGCGCCGTACAGCTGTTGTCATGATGACCACGCTGCTTGCCTCCGCCGCGGCACTCGTCGTCCCCGCCGCGGCCCAGGCCGCTCCCGCCACCACCCAGACGGCCCAGACGAGCCCGAGCGCGTCGCTGGCCGGCGGGTGTACCGCCACCCCCGTCGGCGGCGGCCAGGTCATCGGAACCTGTTCGGGCATCAGCCCCCTGCAGATCTGGCGCGTGCAGGCGCAGTGCCAGTACTACGTCAACAACACCGGCCCGTACATGCGGATGGCGATCGGCGGGACGGTCGTCGGCAGCGGGATGAGCACCGCCATGTGCAACTTCGGCGACACCATCATGTTCCCGCAGGTCGTCTTCCTCGGAACGGTGCCGCCGCCGGTCTCCGGGCCGCAGGGCCAGATCAGCGGCTACGCGAGCAAGTGCATCGACGTCCAGGGCGCCGACAACAAGAACGGCACCCCGGTCCAGATCTACGACTGCAACGGCAGCGGCGCCCAGAAGTGGACCGTCGGGGTGGACGGGACGCTGCGCGCCCTCGGCAAGTGCATGGACGTGCAGGGCGGCGGCACCGCCAACCACACCATGGTCCAGCTCTACGACTGCAACGGCAGCGGCGCCCAGCAGTGGAAGGCCCAGCCCGACGGCTCGGTGCTCAACCCGCAGTCCGGCCGCTGCCTGGACGACCTCGGCTTCGGCACCAACAACGGCAACCAGCTCGGCATCTGGGACTGCAACGGCGCCGCCAACCAGAAGTGGAACCTCCCGCAGTAGTCCACCGCAGGTCGGCCCCGCCCGGCCGGAACCACGGCTGAACCACGGCTAAACTGCGGCTGAACTGCGCTGGATCCGAACCGGACCCGCGCCGGAAGCGCGCCGATCTCCGCAACGGTACGGGAGACCCTGAAGCGCCTTGACAGGTCGGCGGGCGGTTCTCGTCCTGGCCCACGGGGACAGGACGAGGACCCGCTCGCCGGCCTCTCAGCCGAGTGAGTCAGTCGAGACAGAACTCGTTGCCCTCGATGTCCTGCATCACGAGGCACGACTCGTTGAACCCATCGGCCCGCAGCAGCCGCACGCGCACCGCGCCGAGCGCGACCAGCCGGGCGCACTCGGCCTCCAGTGCGGCGAGGCGCTCCTCGCCCACGAGCCCGGTGCCGACCCGCACGTCAAGGTGCACCCGGTTCTTGACGGCCTTGCCTTCGGGAACGCGCTGGAAGTACAGCCGCGGGCCCACACCCGAGGGATCACCGCAGACGAACCCTGCCCCCTGACGCTCAGGCGGCAGAGAGCGATCGACATCGCTCCACGTGGCGAACCCCTCCGGCGGCGACGGTACGACGTACCCCAACACCGCGCACCAGAAGCGAGCGACGCGCTCAGGTTCTGCGCAGTCGAAGGTGACCTGGAACTGCCTGATCAATGCCATCGCTCCTCCATAACGCGTGCCGTTCACTGCCCGAGACCCCGGATGTCATCGCCGTGTGGAGCGCGGTCGTGCCACCGGGGATGCAGCGATGTCCACCTCGTCGTCGTACGACGTGGTGGCCTCGGTCACGGCGGGCGAGCCTGCCACATGGTCACCCGAGGCTCAACCGGTTTTTCCGGCCGGCCCCGCATGGTCCTGGGGCCGCAGGCGCACGGGGAGGGCCTTCAGGTGCCAGTTGACCGGGTTGGTGCCCCGTTGCAAGTGCTCCGGATCGGTGGCGAGTTGCAGGTCGGGGACGCGGCTGAACAACGCGGTCAGGGCGACGGCGGTCTCCTCCTGGGCGAGGTGCGCGCCCAGACAGCGGTGGGCGCCGTGCCCGAATCCGAGGTGGGTCTCCCTGCTGCGGCGGGTGCGGCCGAGGTCGAGCCGATCGGGGTCGGTGAAGGCGTCCGGGTCGCGGTTGGCCGCGGACACGATCGGAAGGACGGCTTCCCCGGCGCGCACCGGGGTGCCGCCGACCGTGGTGTCGCGGGTGGCGTAGCGGGGCAGCGCGCGTACGACGGGTCCGCAGTAGCGCATGAGTTCATCGACGGCGTACGGCATGAGGGTCGGGTCCTCGCGCAGCAGGGCGAGTTGGTCGGGGTGGGCGAGGAGCACCTCGGTGCTGTTGGCGATGAGGTTGACGGTGGTGATGTGCCCGGCGACGACCAGGTTGGTGATGAGGGCGACGAGCTCGTCGGTGCTCAGGCGGTCGTCGTGGTGGGGCGCGAGCAGTTCGGAGATGAGGTCGCTGCCGGGGTGGGTGGTGTGGAGGTCGACGAGGGCGTGGGCGTCGTCGACCATGCCGGCGAGTGCGTCGCCCAGTTCCTCACCGCAGGTGCCGGCGGTCAGCGTGGCGCTCCGCTCCCGCCAACGGTCGCGGTCGGCTTCGGGGACGGCGATGAGTTCGCAGATGACGGTGATGGGCAGCGGTCGGGCGAAGTGCTCGATCAGGTCGACGACGCCGTCCTCGGTGTGGTCCGGTAGGCGGTCGAGCAGTCGGGTGGCGATGGCCTCGATCCTGGGGCGCAGCGCGGCCACGCGGCGCGGGGAGAAAGCGGCGGTGACCAGGCCGCGCAGTCGGCGGTGGTCGGCGCCGTCCGAGTCGAAGATCCCGGCGCGCAGGTACTTCTCGTGCCCCGCGTACATGCCGCGGGCCTGCCAGGTCTGTTCGGTGCGGTGGGCCACCGACACGCCGGGGACGGCCGTGGCGTCGATGGTGAAGCCGGGATCGCTCATGACCGTACGGATGTCGTCGTGGCGGGTGGCCACCCACATGGGGTCGACGCCTCGCACGCATCCCCGCACCATCTGCTCGCGTTCACGGATGTGCGCGTAGGAGATGAACGGATCACGGACCAGCTCCTGATCGGCCAAGTCCAGTGGTTCGTCGGCGGTTTCGGTACTGACCTGGCCCTGCGTCGTCATGTGGGGCGCTCCAAACTGGTGGTTGTTCCGTGCCCGTATCATGACGGCGGGACCACGCTGGCATGCCCGCCACCGATGTCAATCCACCCCAACGAGTGCATTCGTCACCGATAATGACGTATCGTCAGATATCCCTCCTTCGATCGGCCGCGGCGGCCGCCGCACCCCGGCCGGCGCACCCCGCTTCCAGGGGCCGGCACAGGGTGAGGACGAGGCCCCGGGGTGACGCTCCGCCCCGGGTCACGCGGTGACCTTGGCGACGAAGGCGGCGACGTTGGCCACGGTGCGCCGGATCTTCTCCTCGACGGTGAGCGACTCGTGCAGCCGGGTGCCGGTCTCCCGCTTGCCGCGCACGTAGAGCGAGCAGGCGAGGTCGCTGCACATGTAGGCGCCGACGGAGTTGCCCTGCTTGCCGGCCTTCCCGGCCAGGGGTGCGACCAGCAGCGAAACGCCCCCGGTATGGGTGGTCACGCAGAGCGAACAGATGCTGCGCCGAGCCTGCCAGGAGGCGGCACCGGAGGAGCGCAGCGCGACCGCCACCGCACGGCCGTCCACCTCGGCGGCGAGGTAGGCGCGATCGGGCGCCTGCGGGTCGCGCCAGCCGAGGAAGTCCAGGTCGTCCCAGGGCCGTTCGGCCAGGTCGCGGGGGATGTGCAGGCGCGTCGCCTCGCCCTTGGTGCAGTTCACGAAGGCGGAACGGATCTCTTGCTCGGTCAACGGCTTCATAGGAAATAACGTAAATTACCTAGGGCAATTAGGCAACTGTATAGTGGCCTCAGTCGATCGGAGGGAAGGCCATGGCGCGCGTAGGACTGAACGCGGAACGACTCACCCGGGCGGGGGCGGAACTGGCCGACGAGGTCGGCTTCGACAAGGTCACGGTCTCGGCGCTGGCGCGACGCTTCGGCGTCAAGGACGCGAGCCTGTACTCGCACGTCAAGAACTCCCAGGACCTCAAGACCAGGATCGCCCTGCTCGCCCTGGAGGAACTCGCCGACCGGGTCGCCGCCGCCCTGGCCGGACGCGCCGGCAAGGACGCCCTGGCCGCCTTCGCCAACGCCTACCGCGACTACGCCCGCGAACACCCCGGTCGCTACGCCGCCGGGCAGCTCCGACTCGACCCCGAGACCGCGCGCGCCAGCGCCGGCGTCCGGCACTCGCAGATGACGCGCGCGATCCTGCGCGGCTACGACCTCGCGGAGCCCGACGAGACCGACGCCGTCCGGCTGCTCGGCAGCACCTTCCACGGCTACGTGGCACTGGAGCAGGCAGGCGGCTTCCAGCACACCCCGCGCGCCACCGAGGACACCTGGGCGCGCATCGTGGACGCCCTCGACGCCCTGCTGCGCAACTGGCCGGCGGCCTGATCCGCCCCCTCCGGCACTCCCGAGGACGGCCACGGGGCGAGGCGCCGGGACAAGGTCGAATTCGGTTGAGCGGCCAACACGACCCTGGTAGCAATGTGACATGATACAAGGACTCAAGGTCGCCCTCCGTGCGCGCCACGAGAGTGACGTAGCCGTTCTGCACACCGAACTGTACGACGACGTCGCCGCCCGTTCCCGGGCCGACTCCCGCCCCTGGCGGCCCATCTCACCAGGGGCGGCGGAGTCCCCCTACGCCGTGGCCCCGCCCTCGGAGGAAGCGGCCTGCTTCTCCGTCCTGGAGCTGGCCACGGGGGAGTTGGCCGGTGAGGCCCTGCTCTGGGGCATCGACACCCACAACCGCACCGCCCACCTCGGGATCGCCCTGCGCCCGGGCCTGCGCGGCCGGGGCCTGGGCACCGACGTGGTCAGGGTGCTCTGCCAGTACGGCTTCGCGGTACGCGGCCTGCACCGGCTGCAACTGGAGACCCTCGCCGACAACACACCGATGATCGCGGCCGCCAGCAGGGCCGGCTTCACCCTGGAGGGAACGCTCCGCCGCTCCGCCTGGGTGTGCGGCGAGTTCGCGGACGAGGTCGTCCTCGGGCTCCTCGCCGAGGACTGGAGGCCGTGACCATGCCCACCAACACGGAGATCATCGGCCTGGCCCTGGACCGGATCACGGCCGGGTACGTCTTCCCCCAGCGAGTCGTCGAGATCGACAACGCGATCCGGAGCCGGCTCGCGGCCGGGGCGTACAACACGCTGAGCGGCCCCGAACTCTGCGAGACCGTGACCGCCCACCTCCAGGAGGTCTGCCCGGACAAGCACCTGAGGCTGCTCTGGCAGGACGAGCCGCAGTCCACGGACCCGGTGGACGAGGACGGAGGCCGGGCGGCCTTCCTCGCCATGCTGAGGGCCGAGAACCAGGGCATCCGCCGCTTCGAACACCTCGAAGGCAATGTCGGCCATCTCGACGTCCGGCGGATCGCCGACGCCGGCGAGGGCGCCCGCGTGATCGGTGCGGCCATGCAACTGGCCGCCCACACCAGTGCGCTCATCCTCGATCTGCGGGAGTGCCGCGGCGGCTCGCCCGAGGGCGCCGCCATGTGGTGCAGCTACTTCTTCCCTGACGACCAGGTGCACCTCAACGACATCTACGAACGCTCCACCGGCTCCACCCGGCAGTACTGGACCGCCTCGCATCTGCCCGCACCGCGCTACCTCGACCGCCCGGTGTACGTACTCACCAGCGCCGTCACCTTCTCGGGCGGGGAGGACGTGGCCTACACCCTGCAGGCGCACGGGCGCGCCGTCCTCGTCGGCGAGACGACCCGCGGTGGTGCTCACCCGACCGCCCGGCACCCGGTGACGGAGCACATCAGCGTCACCGTGCCGACCGCCCGGACGGTCAGCACCGTCACCGGGACCAACTGGGAGGGCGTGGGTGTCGTGCCGGACCTCGTCACCGCCGCAGGGCAGGCGCTTGCGGCGGCGCACAAGGACGCACTGGACCGCACGGCGTAGCTGCCTCAGTGCCGTCGGCGACGCCCGCGGTCCCGCAGTCCGGCAGTCCCGCACCTGCGCGTGCCCGTCGACCGCCGCTGGCCGACCGCCGCTGGCCGACCACCAGCCGCCGTTCCTCGCCGAGGCCTCAGCCGCGCCGCGTGCCGCCCGGCCGGTTGCGGTGGCGGCCGACGGTGCCGACCCGCTTGAGGGTCCGGACGACCGGGGCGGTCTCGACCGCGTCGATGCCCGGTAGGGCGCCGAGCCGGTCGGTCAGGTAGTCGTACAGGTACTCGTCGTCGGGGCAGAGGACGGAAGCGAGGAGGTCGGTGCGCCCCGTGGTGGCGGCGGCGTACGCGACTTCGGGGTGTTCGGCCAGGGCGGCGCCGACGGCGGCGAGGTGCGCGGGCCGCACCGACATCCAGATGGCGGTGGTGGTCGGGCTGCCGAGCAGGCGCTCGTCGATGTCCAGGACGAAGAAGAGCGCTCCGGCCGCGCGCAGGTGGGCGATCCGGCGGCGCACCGTCGACTCGTGGCAGCGGGCCTCGGCCGCGAGCGCGGCGTACGTCGTCCGGCCGTCGCGGGCCAGCGCGGCGAGCAGGACGTGGTCGAGCTCGGTGAGCTCCACCGACGGGGACCGCGCGTCGGGGGGCGCGAAGGCGGGGGCGAGCGCGTCCCGCTGGTCCTGGTCCAGGGCGCAGGTGAGGGCACCCCAGGTGGTCGGACCACCCTTGAACAGCCGCAGCACGCGCTGCGCGGTGATCGAGGTGACCCCCGGGAGCCGGTCGAGCAGTTGCACCGGCGCGTCCTGGGCGCCGTCCCGGTGCGCCACGAGATGGCAGACGATCTCGGTGGCGCCGGAGGCGAGTTGGACCCACCGCGTGTCCTCCCGCGCGGCCAGGGCCCGGGCCAGTCCGAGCGAGGCGCCGGGGGCGGACTGCACCCGCAGCGCCCACACCGTCTGCCCGACGGGCCGGGGGTTGAGCCGGCCGATGACACGCAGCCCGGCGCTCTCGCACAGCGCGGCGTAGCGGCGGGCGACGACCTGCTCGGAGACGCCCAGCACCGAGGCGATCCGGCGCAGGGAGGCGCGCCCGTCGATCTGCAGGGCGTGAATCAGCCGGAGATTGAGGGATTCCACGCCTCCAGACCCTATCCCCGGCGGCATCCGGCGCGTGCGCCCGGACTCGTTGCGCCCGCTCGCGGCCGATCCGGATCATCGGTGTGCAGGCCAGCGCGGCACCTGTCCGCGCGGGACTGCGATCCCCCGTGGCGGCCGTGCCAGGCGCGGCCGCCACCCGCGAGGAAGAGGAGGAGGGGAGACCCGGGCACACCGCCCGGCTCCCCGACGGCAGATGAGCGCATTCCGTGATCTTCGGCATTACATCGACCACCTGACCGAGGCCCTCGGGGCGGACGAAGTCCTCCAGATCGACGGCGCCGACCGCGACCTGGACATCGGAGGCATCACCGAACTGCTGGCGGAGCGGGAAGGCCCCGCCCTGATGTTCGACAACATCCCGGGATTCCCCACCGGGTACCGGGTGTTCACCAACTTCATGGGGACGCCCGCCCGTACCGCGGTGGCGCTCGGACTGCCGCACGACACCGCCAAGCTCGACATCGTGCGGGCCTGGAAGGACCTCAGCAAGCGGATCGAGCCCGTTCCCCCCGTGGAGGTCGCCACCGGCCCGATCCTGGAGAACGTCCTGGTCGGCGACGACGTCGACCTCGGGATCTTCCCCACCCCGCGCTGGCACGACAACGACGGCGGCCGCTACATCGGCACCGCCTGCATGGTGATCACCCGCGACCCCGACAGCGGCTGGGTCAACGTCGGCACGTACCGGGCCTGCGTCCAGGGCCGTGACCGGCTGTCGCTGTGGATGCTCGGCAACCGGCATGCCAAGGCGATCGCCGAGAAGTACTGGGCGCGCGGCCAGGCCTGCCCGATCGCCGTGGTCGTGGGCCAGGACCCGATCCTGTCGACCGCCGCGGCGATCGCCGCACCGTCCGGGATGTCGGAGTACGACCTGGCGGGCGGACTGCGCGGGGAGGGCGTCGAGGTCCTGTACGCACCGGGCAGCGAACTTCCGATCCCCGCGTACGCCGAGATCGTGATCGAGGGCGAACTGCCGCCGGTCGAGGAGGAGTCCGTCCTGGAGGGCCCCTTCGGGGAATGGACCGGCTACTACACGCACTCGGGCCAGGAAACGGTCGTCCGGGTCACCCGGATCCTGCACCGCGACGACCCGATCATCCTGGGCGCCCCGCCGATGCTGCCGACCATCCCGGCCGGCGACCAGGCCGTCCCGCTCTACTCGGCGTCGCTGACCTGGGACCACCTGGAGGCGTCCGGCGTACAGAACGTCAAGGGCGTGTGGGCCTACGCCCGACAGCTCCTGATGGTCGTCTCCATCGAGCAGACCGGCGCGGGGGACGCCATGCACGCACTGCTGGCGGCGGCCGGGCGCAAGCGCACCGGCGGCATGGAACGGTACTTCGTCGTGGTCGACGAGGACATCGACATCACCGACATCAACCACGTCCTGTGGGCGATGTTCACCCGCGTCCACCCGGCCGAATCCATCCAGGTCCTGCGCGCGCCCACCACCGCCATCGACCCGAGGCTCGCGCCCGACAGGCTCGCCGCCGGCGACCTGTCGATGGGCATCGTGCTCATCGACGCGTGCAAGCCGTTCGCGTGGAAGGACCGGTACCCGGCGGCCAACCGCGTCGACCAGGCCACCCGCGAGCGGGTGCGCGAACGCTGGGCGGGCGTCCTGCCGCTGTAACCCGCCGGAGGGGAGGGAGCGGCGCGCCCCCTCCCCTCCGGTCCGTCCCCCGGTCGGTCCCCCTACGCCAGGAGCACATTGTGTCCGCCACACCCCCCACCCGCCTCGTCATCGGAGTCACCGGCGCCACCGGCGCCCCGATCGCCGTCCGCCTGCTCCAGGTCCTGCACGAGGTGCCACAGGTGGAGACCCACCTCGTCCTGAGCACCTGGGCCCGCTCCACGATCGAAACGGAGACGCCCTACAGCACCCGACACTTCGCCGAACTCGCCGACGTGACACACAAGTTCGGCGACCTCGGCGCCACCATCTCCTCCGGCTCCTACCCGGTCGCGGGCATGGCCATCGTCCCGTGCAGCATGAAGACGCTCGCGGCCGTCCGACACGGCATGGCCGACAACCTCATCGCCCGCGCCGCCGACGTCACCCTCAAGGAACGCCGCCCGCTGGTCCTCGTGCCCCGGGAGACGCCCCTCAACGAGATCCACCTCGACAACATGCTCGCGCTCTCCCGGATGGGCGTGCGCATCGTCCCCCCGATGCCCGCCTTCTACGACATCCCGAACGGCATCAGCGACCTCGTCGACCACATCGTCATGCGCATCCTCGACCAGTTCGACCTCCCCGTGGGCACCGCCGACATCGCCCAACGGTGGCCGGGCCTGGCCGACACCCGCCACCACCGCCCCGCCCGGGTACCGGCCTCGCCTGCACTCGGCTCCTGACCTCGCGGCTCACCTGCCGACCACGACAAGCCCGTCTCCCCATCCGCCACGAAGCCACAGCGCCGATCGCAGCCACCAACGTGCAGCTGCGATCAGCGACTTCGGGAATCAGTCGAGGATGGCGTCGATCTCCACTTCAACGAGCCACTCGGGATCGATGAAGCGCGAGACCTCAACGACGGTGCAGGCCGGACGGACCGACGCGAACCGCTCTCCGTGCGCTCGCGCGGCTTCCTTCCAACGAGTCACGTCAGTGAGCATGATGCGGGTCCGCACAACATCCCCCAGCGATGCCCCCGCGGCCTTCAGCGCGACCTCTGCAATGTCCAGACACCTGACGGTCTGGGCGTAGACGTCGCCCTTCCCCACAGTCGTCCCGTCATCCCCGATGGGAGCAGTCCCGGCGACCGCGACGTGCGCCCCCTTGCGGACTGCCCGGGAAAAGCCGATTTGGGGTTCGAGTGGCGAGCCGGAACTGACTATCTGCCGATGATCCATCGCACCATGCTCCCAGAGCACCGCATCTTTGAAAACAGGCCCTCCACCGAGTACTTCGCCCCTGAAGCAACCCATTAATGCCGATGTCTGGCCATCTGGTCGGTCCTTCTGCGGCAATCCCGGAGGCCAGGCCGACGGCGGGCTCACACCGTTTGCTCACCCAATGACGGAGCTATCCCACGCGTACGGGGCCGACTCGTCGTCCGGGGTGACATCCACGTACACGGCGGAGCAATCCCCGCGCGTGCGGGGCCGACAAGCCCGGCGAACTGCGGGCCAAGGTCGCCAAGGAGCAATCCCCGCGCGTGCGGGGCCGACGGCTTCGACGCGATCCTCACCCCCGCCGGCACGGAGCAATCCCCGCGCGTGCGGGGCCGACTGGTCGGCTATGCCGGCCCCGGAGCGCCGGCTGGAGCAATCCCCGCGCGTGCGGGGCCGACCCGTCGGGGCTGACGGCGCCCAGGCCGGGCAGGGAGCAATCCCCGCGCGTGCGGGGCCGACTCGTCGATGACGACCAGGGCCCGGACGCTGACGGAGCAATCCCCGCGCGTGCGGGGCCGACTGGACGTCCGTCCGGATGGCCATGATGGTCTCGGAGCAATCCCCGCGCGTGCGAGGCCGACCCACTGTGCGTGTCCTTGCGGCTACTGTCGCCGGAGCAATCCCCGCGCGTGCGGGGCCGACACTCGCGGCCACCGAGAAGGGAGCTGAGCAGAGGAGCAATCCCCGCGCGTGCGGGGCCGACGGTGATCGTCACAGGGGCCTCCGGAAGGCTCGGGAGCAATCCCCGCGCGTGCGGGGCCGACCTTCGGGGTGAGGAGCCAGATGTCACCGCCGTCGAGCAATCCCCGCGCGTGCGGGGCCGACACTTTGTGACCTGCGGGTTTATCGACGAGAGCGGGCTGAGAGGATAAGTCCGTCGAAGTCTACGGGCTTCCAGCGGTCCTTGCCGGCGGTGCGGACGGTCCAGCCTTGTTCGTTGCTGGCGGGTTCGACCAGGACGGCTTGGCCGTCGCCGATGCGGGTGGCGAGGAGGTCCCAGAGGCGGTCGCGGATGCGGCGGCTGGGGGTGCCGACGAAGACGCCGGCGTTGACTTCGACCATCCATCGGGTGAGGTGGCCGCGTAGGCCTTCGGGGGCGGCGATGAGGATGATGACGGTCATGGGCTGCCCGTGTCCTGGGTGAACTCCGGGCCGATGATGGCCAGGTGTTCGTCTCCCATGCCCGGGTCGGAGACCGGAGTCGTCGGCGTGCCCTCGGCCCCGGACCAGTTGACGCCGCCCTGGACCGTTCCGACGCGCTCGTCCCAGAGCTCGTTGACCTCGACGTCGGGCATCTCGGTGCCGTCCGGACTGAGAAGGGTCTTGACGTCGTGGACGATGCGCCCGAGCAGCTTGTCCTGGGCGATGCGGTCGCGCAGGCCGAGGCGGGCGTCGCGTTCCTCGGTATGGCCTTGCTTGGCGAGGTCGAAGGCGAGGGGGATGGTGTATTCGGCCTTGTAGAGGTCCGCGATGTCGAGGACGAACGAGGTGGCCAGGCCCGTGTGGACGAAACCGAGGCCGGGGCTGGCGCCCAGGCCGGTGATGACCGCGTGGCAGATCCCGTAGAGGGCCGCGTTGCCGGCTGACAGGAGGCGGTTGAGGTCGTCGCCGGCGGCGTAGGCGTCGCCGGCCTTGTAGACCCGGCCGTTCCAGGGGACGCCGGTGCGCCGGGACTCGGCCTGGTAGAGCTTGCGGATGCGAGCGCCCTCGCGGCCGCGCAGCTGCTGCATGGTGGCGGCGCCGACGTCCTCTCCGGGGAAGCGCATGCAGTACATGGTCCGGGCGACGGCCAGGCGTTCCTTGGTGCGGCTGACGAGCCAGGCCTGCCGGTTGAGGAGGGCCGCGCCGCGGCTGGGGCCGAGTCCTGCGGCGTACATCCGCACGCCCTGCTCGCCGACCCAGCACACGGTGGTGCCGGAGTCGGCGAGCAGGTTGACGGCGCCGTGGGTGATGCGGGTACCCGGGCCGAGAAGCATCACGGCGACCATGGCGGCCGGGACGCGGACGGTCTCGCGCTTGTTGATGACGACGACGGCGTTCTCGTCGCGGTCGATGTGGCTGCGCTCGACATAGACGCTGGAGACGCGGTCGGCGAGGCGGTGCAGGTCGTGGGGGTGGGCTTTCCACCAGATGTCGGCCATCGGTCAGTGGTGTCCGGTCGGCAGCGGGGCGAGGGTGAGCAGGCCGCAGCCGTAGGCCTTGGAGGGGCCGATGCCGCCGAGGAGGGCGGCTTGCAGCAGGCCAGGGTCGGTGATGTGCAGCCGGCCTTCGAAGGTAGCGGTGGTGAGGGTGACGGGGGTGCGGGTGCCGGGCTTGGTGAAGGTGTTGCGGCTACGGTCTGTGATCCTCACCTCCCGTGCGGCCTGCGTATCGGCAGGGGCGTCCGAGGCTGACGCTTCGAGGCCCGGTGCCGCGCTGTCGGTGCGCGCTTCGGGGATCGTGAAGCCCCAGCGCTGGGTGCGTTCGAGGAACCAGGTGAGCTGCTGGGCGGCGGTGCGGTGGGCCATGCGGTAGGAGCGGTGGTGGAGTTCCTCGGCGGTCTTGGTGCGGTGCGCGCTGGGCTTGTCGGGCTTGGAGGTGTTCTGGACGGGGCTGGCCTTGAGTCGGAAGGCGAACTCACGGCCGACGGCGAGCTGGGCGAGCAGCGGGCTGTAGTCGCGGACCGCGTAGTGCTCGCCCTCAGCGTCGGGCCAGCCTGCCCGTTCCACGATGTGGGTCCAGTCGGGCTTGGACGAGGTGAGGACCAGCAGCGTGGGGCGGCGCGGGTGGTCGGTGTCGAGGCGCCACAGGATCCGGTCGCCGGGGACGATGTCGGGGACACCGGCTGTGACGGCGCCGTGCAGGGCGCGGGGGTTGGCGAGCAGGGTGCGGCTGGCGGCGCGCAGGGGGTTGATGCGGACGCGGGAGAGGTAGGTCATCTGGTCACCAGCCCAGCAGGGCGAACGGGTCGTGGCCGCCGGCCGCAGTGGCCGGTTGGGCAGTCGTGGCGGTCGTAGCGGTCGTAGCGGTCGTGGCGAGGCCGGTGGGGACGTTGAGCCAGGCGTGGCGGATCCGCCGGGTGGTGAAGCCGCGTTCGCGGGGCGCGAAGGAGCGCGGGACGTCCTGCAGGGTGTCGTCGCCGGCCGGATCGTCGAAGGTCGCGGCCAGGTCGATCCGGTGGAGGGAGAACGGCTCCGGGCCCCGCTCGACCCGTCGGCGGTAGGCGGCCTTGACGGCGGTGCCCGCCTGCCAGGGCTCGTCCGCCAGCACGTCCTCCAGGGCTCCGGTGCGCACGGTGCCGAGGGCGATCGGCTGGGTGGGGGCGCAGGAGCGGCGGCCGAGGGCGAGCGGGAAAGCCGGGCGGCGGATCGCCTCGGCGAGCGTCGCGACGAGGGCGGCCGGGCCCTGGACGGCGGCGACGAACACCGCGTCCTGGAGGTAGTAGCGGTGGGTGACGTGGGTGTCCTTGGCCGGGGAGGTCGGCTTCTGGATGCCCTTGGCGTTGACGCCGCTCTGGGGCAGCGGGCGGCCCCGGTAGTCGCTGACGGTGTGGTAGTCGCGCAGCAGCGTACCGGGCTGGTCGATGCGCACGCCCAGGCGCAGGCCGACCAGGTCGGTGATGTCCGCTTCACGCGGAAATCCCGCAGCGGCGGCGAGCAAGCCGACGACGCCGGACTTCGTCGGCTGGGGCGGGGTGTCGCGGCGGTTGAAGGCGCTGCGGTCGCCCCAGGACTGGAGGGGCCCGGCCAGGCGCAGGACGAGGACCGCCTGGTCCTCTTCCTGCTCCGGGGCCGGTGCGAGATTGGGGGTGGGTGCGGGGGTCGGGGTGGGGTCGACGGACATCAGTTGTCGTTCACCCGCTCGGTGAGGGCGGTGCGCAGGCCGTCGCGCAGCTCGGCGAAGGTGCGGTTCACACCGAAGGCCTCCGCCAGCTCCTGCTCGGTCTCGTCGGTGTCGACGCCGAGGGTGTGGCAGATACCGACGTACAGCGGGGTGTCGCCCCACTGCTCGGTGGCGGTGGCGAACTCCACGGCGAGGCGGCGCGCGGACTCGGCGACGATTCCCCGGCTCGCCGGGACGGGGTTCTCGTACGCGGAGACGAGGTTCACGGGCTGGTCGGCGCGGACGACGACGGCGACCAGGCTGGGGCGGGTGCGGTGCGCGAAGGAGTTGCCGTAGCCGGTGGGCATGGACCGGGCGAAGGAGTCGACGAACAGGTCGACGGCGTCGACGGCGGCCTTGTCGTCGCCGAGGTTGCCGCGCAGCTGGTGCAGGCCCACGGTCGCGTAGCGGTAGAGGGTGGCGGAGTTGAAGCCGATGGTGCCGATCATGCCGGCGCCGGTCTCGTCGGCGGTGTTCTCGTCGTCGACGGCCGTGTAGTAGTCGAATTCGAGTTCGGCGGCGTGGGTGGAGATCGCGTGCGCCACCTGGGTGGCGGCGTCGACGTTCAGGCCGGGGATGTCGGCGACCATCCGACCGAAGAGCGCGACGTCGGCCGGGTGGCCGCTCTGCAGCTGCTCCTTGACCGGCAGGGCCTTGACGGCCTCGTCGAGGGCCTTGGCGTCGAGGGCGGCGAGGTCGGCGGCGGTGTCGGCGACCAGGTCGACGATGCCGTCCAGCTGGCGGCGCCCGTAGAAGAGCAGGTAGGCGGTGTCGCCCTCCTTCTTGCCGGCGGAGATCCCGGTCGACTTGATCAGGGCGTCGGCGATCCGCTGCGCGTCCTCGGCCTCGATGCCGGTGCGCTCGGTGATGCCCTTGGCTAGCTGGGCGGCGATCCGCTTGGTGCGGGTGGCGAGGTCCTGCCGGTCGCGGCTCTCGGCGAAGTGGATGCGGGTGGCACGCTTCCAGGCCTGGGAGGAGACGCGCGAGCGGCGCTTGCCACCGAAGTACGCCTCCTTGGGGTTGCCGTTGTCGTCCCGGTTGAGGTTGGCCGGCGGGACGGTCTGCAGGATGTGGACGTCGATGTAGAGGCGGGCGGTCATGCGCTTCTCCTCGGGGGTGGTGGTGCCGGCGACGGGTGCGGCGGGGGGGGTGATCAGCTGTCGGCGGGCGTCTTGTCCTTCCACGCCTGGTAGCCGATCGCCCACTTGAGGCGGACCTGCGGGCGCCGGTCGGTGCTGTGCCAGGCCTGGATGTCGGCCATCAGGTGGCTGTAGTCCAACGGCTGCGTGATGGATCGCAGTTGGGTGACCAGGCCGCGCAGGTGGACCAGCAGCGCGGACACGCTGGTGGCGCCCGCGAGTTGCGCGACCCGGGTGTCGAGCGCCTCCTCGCTGACCTTGCCGCTCCGGCGCAGCACTCGCAGCGCCTCCCCGAGCTTGACGCCACGGCGGTGCATCGGCTTGGACTGGCTCTGCTGGTGGAGGCCGTAGAGGGCCAGCGCGGCGTGCTCGGCCTTCTGCTCGTCGGAGACCTCGTCGCGCAGCGCGAGGACGTCGTTGACCTCGCAGCTGTAGAGCGGCCACATCTTGGGGCTGTCCATGACGGGACGCCCGAGGCCGGAGCGCAGGGCCGCCAGGTCCTCGCCGGGCGGCCGGCGTGGTTGCTTGGTGCGGGGGTCGTACCGCCAGTTGTGGTCGGGGCCGGTGAACTCATCCCAGTACCGGCGCCGTCGGGCGGCGGCGGCGTTCCCAGCGGCGGCGGTGTGCTCAGTCGCGGCGGTGTGCTCAGTCGTCAAAGTCCGCTCCGGGGTCGTGGTCGAGGGCGGGGCCGGTTTCGGCCGCCCGCGCGGCGGCCGCTTCCCGTAGGGCATCGGCGTACCGGGGAAGGATCTCGTCGAGTCGGCGCCGGAAGTTGGCGCCCGCGGTGCCGAGCCTGTAGGTCTGCGTCTTGCCCGCCTTGCCGCCCTGGCTGATCGTGCGGCCGCCGAAGGTGGTGGTGGGTGCGGCCAGCAGGAGCGTGTTCGCCACGTCCCACGCCTGGCGGTGGGCGAGTTGTTCCCATGCGAGCCGGCCCCGCTCCAGGGCCTCGTCGTCTGCGCCGGCGGTGCAGACGCCGGCGAGCAGGCGGCGCACCAGGGGGTCGAGGGTGTGCAGGAGGAGTTCGCCCGGTCGCTGGCCCTTGTCCCAGGGGATGGGGTCCGTTCCGGCGGCCCGGCGCAGGTCGGCGGAGAGGTTGCTGACGGCCTGGGCGAGTCGTTCCGCCTGCTCGGCGACGTCCAGGAGGAGCAGTTGGGCCTCGCTGTCCTGCTGGAGGGCGAGCAGCGGCAGGGGGATGGCGTCGTGGATGACGTCCTCGACGATCGCGGACTGGGTGCCGTAGACCATGCCGAAGGTCTCGACCTGCAGCGGGTAGTCGGCGGGGAGTTGGTCGTCTCCTTGCAGGGCGCTGATCTGGTCGAGCAGGATGCTGGTCTCGAAGCCGCCGTCGGGGCCCTGGCGAGTGGGCGTGAGAAGGGCCTCCAGGCCGCGCCAGGCGGCCTTGCCCTGAGTGTGGCGGCGCGGCCTGCGCTCGGGCAGGGCGGAGGCGGACTTCTTGGCGGGGGCGGTGAAGGTCCAGGCGGTGTGGGGCTCCTGCTCGGGCATGGGCGTCAGCCGGTCCCCCGCGCTGATGACGACCCGGGCCACCTTCAGCTGCCCGGCCTCGTCCTGGTGCGGGATGAGGCGGATCCGCCGGGCCTGCCAGGTCCACAGGTCGAGGAGGCCTTCGGCCGCGCGGGGCTGCCAGGCAGGGCCGCGCGGGGCGCGTTTCCACTGCGGGAGGCCGAGGTTGTCGGGCGGGGTCAGCGGAAGGTTCAGCAGGAGGGTCTCGTACAGGGTGCGCCCGGTGGGGATGATGACGCCGAGTTGCCCGAGCGGGCCGGTCGGGTTCCCGGTCGTCTTGCCCGCCTTGACCTCGGGGTCGTCGACGACGCCGGTCTTGATCGCCGCGGTATCCCAGCAGTGGGTGTGCACGAGCCAGTGGGCGGCCTGGTCCGGCGTCAGGTCGAGCGGGTCCGCGTCGGTGCGGCTGGCGAACAGCGGGACGTTGTTTCCGCTCGCCGCGGTCGCCACGAGGGCTGCGGAGCCCTTCGTCTCGTCCTTGGCGGTACGCAGCCCGGCGACCTGCGCGAACGGGGCGGCGGGGTCGAAGAGGTCGAAACTCGCGCGGTGATCGGCGAGGTAGGGCAGGAGCTTGTCCTGCTCCTCTTCGGTGAATCCGCTCTTTTGGGCAAGACGCCTGCCCTGCTCCCGCAGGGTTCGGGGCGCGCCGGTGGCGTCGGCGACGACGGGCAGCAGAACCTGGCGCAGGACGGCCGGCAACTGCGTGGAGAACTCGACGACGAGGCCCTCGAACTCGTGAGCCCGGGCCAGGGCCTCGGCGATCCCCACCTGTACGGGAGGCCCGTCGCCGACGGGTCGTACCGTCAGCCACGGTTCCTCGACAAGGTTGTACCCAGGCACGCGCTGATCTCCCAACTGGCCTTGTTTAGCTGGTTGCCGGTTCATCGTGGCACCGACGGAGGTCCGCTGTGGGACGAATGCTTGAATTGCCCCTCGGCCCCGCAGGTTTCATTGCGCGGGGATGGCCCATGGCCGTGTTTTCCGGCCCTGGTCGGCCGCAAGTCGGCCCCGCCGTCGCGGGGTTGAGGGGTTGGGGGGATGGGTCGAGGTCTGTTCGGCTCATCCCCTCACCTTTACCGGTACTGGGGCCCTCCCCTCACCACGAGGCCGAGCACGTCGTCGTAGCGCAGCTGGAAGTCACCGAGGACCGCTTCGCCGTGCTCGTCGAGTTCGAGGGCCAGGCTGTACCGCAGCCACGGATGGTCGCGCCAGCCCGACAGCGGACCGAGCGCCTGCTCAGCCGCCTCGGTCAGCTTGGCGGGGAGGCGCACCGTTCCGGAGAGCACGTCGTCCACCAACTCGGCCGCGACCTCGCCGTTCGGCCCAAGGCTGCGGCCCGTCACCGCACCGAAGCCACTCTCCGTACGGTGCACCAGCACGACCTCCACGCTCCGCTCCCCGTCCCGGACGAGGGCCTCGAACTGCCCTTCGGACAACGTGCTGTGGGCTCCGTAGTGCAGCCCGGCCAGAGTCTGTGAACCGTGCTCCCCGGCACGGGTCAGGACGTACTGGGCGGCTTTTGCGCGACGCTTGAACTGCCGCTCCTCCCAGTCCTGCCTGGCCTCTGCCTCGGCCTCGGCCCACTCCTCCGGGACGACGGGGTCGGTGCCGTAGACCCGGGCGACCAGCTCCGGCACCTGGCCGGGGATGCTCCACACGCCTCCGTCGGCCTTCGCCACCCGCTCGACCTCGGCGGCCGTGCGCAGCAGGAGGTAGCGGCCGTAGATCCCCTCGGAGGCGCGCAGGATCTGCGGCGCGCCGTCGTCGTCGGGGTGCACGCCGGTGACAGCGACGGTGGGCCGGGACAGCCGGCCGGGGCGCTGCACGCCGTCGTGGCGGTGAAGGCGTCCGATGCGCTGAAGGAGCAGGTCCATCGGAGCGAGGTCGGTGATCAGCAGATCGGCATCCACGTCGAAGGACTGCTCCGCGAGCTGGGTGGCGACGACGATCAGCCTGTCAGGACGTTTGGATCCCTCCGTAGGCGGTCCGAGGAGCTTCAGCACCTCCTTCGTACGGTCCGCCCGGTGGCCCGCGTGCAGGCGCCCGTGCAGGAGCCGGACATCGGCGCCGAACTCCTTGTGGAGGGCCTCGAACGCGGCCTGGGCGCGGGCCACGGTGTTCCGGATGACCAGGACGCACCCGCCGTCAACCAGCCGCTCCCTCAGGTAGTCGACCACGGCGGCATCCTGCGCGACTTGGGCGTCGGTCCGCATCGGAGGCTCGTCGAGCACCTCGACCCGCACCTGAAGGTCCTCACGCCAGGACGCGGTGCTCTCCACCAGCACTTCCGGCTGCCCGTTCGGCCCCGCCCAGGCCGCCGTGACGCTCGGATAGCCCTCCGGCTCGGGAAGCTCCAGGGCCGCCGAGGCCTCCGCCGACTGCGTACCGGCCAGGTAGGCGGCGACCAGGCGGCGCCGCTGCTCCGGCGGCAGCGTCGCCGACAACAGCACCACCGGCACGCCGGCCTGCCCGAGCCACCACAGGCCCTCCAGCAGGAACTGCGACATGTAGACGTCGGCGGCGTGGACCTCGTCGAGGATCACGACCTTGCCCACCAGGCCGGCCATCCGCAGCATCACGTGCTTGGTACGGGTGGCGGCGTACAGGAGCTGGTCGATGGTGCCGACCGCGAACGGGCTCAGCAGACCACGGCGACGCCCGAGGAACCACTCGGCGGGGGCTCTGCGTTCCCCGTCCGCGCAACCGTCGAAGCAGTCGGTCCGCATGCCGAACTCGTCTTCCCCCACCGACGAGTAGTGGGAATCGGCGTCCTGCCCCCACTCCCCCGCGCCCTCCAGCAGACCGCGCCACTCCTTGTTGAACATCCGCTTGCCGTGCAGCAGCGCGACCTGGCCCTCCAGCCCATCACCGACCTCGCGCAGCCACGACCGGACCTGAGTGAACATCGGATCCGCCGTCGCCTGGGTCGGCATCCCCAGGAAAACCCCGTCCGCACCGTGACGCGCTGCCATCAACTCGGCCGCCGCCAGCGCCCCCTTCGTCTTCCCCTCCCCCATCGGCGCCTCGACGATCACCAGCCCGGGGCCGCCCATCCGACGCACCACGTCGAGGACCAACTCCTGCGAAGGCCTGGCCCCGTGGCCGAACCGGTCCCGGAACGTCTCCGGACCGGGCGCCGCCAACGCTCCCCATCCGCCGCGCAGTTCGAGCCTCGACCACGCCGCCGCAGCCCGCTGCCGCGCCTGAGGCATCGCCACCTTCGCCAGGTCGGACACACCCGTGAAGTGCCGCTCGTCGCTGGCGATCCAGTCCGCCATCACCACGAAGCCGGACAACTGGAGCTGCGCCGCACGGCTCGGCACCAGCACCGGCTCCACCGCGGCCAGCGGCGACTCCCCCTCATAGCCGAGCTCCCGCGAGAACACCTCCACCAACGCCGACTGCGCGAGCTTCCAGGGCTGGCTGCTGCCTTGCAGCTTTTCGTTCTTCTTCGGCGGGCTCAGCTGCCCCAGCGTCGGGATCAGCCCGTGGTGGCCGGCGACCAGCGGCCAGACCCAACCGATCTGTTCCTCACACCACTTCGCGTCTGTGAGCAGCGCCCTCAGCAACCGGGCACCGGCTTTGTCATGCCGCCAAGACGAGCCCTTCACCGCGTACTTGTCCCAGGTGAGCCCCGCTTGACGGACCGCCGCCTCGCCAGCGACGTCGAGATGCTGAAACACCGGAGTGGCCTTGCCACAGTCATGGATCCCGCACAACCAGGCGAACAGACGCCGCCCCTTACCAGCGCCGCCCGCGAGAGCGTCCAGACGCCACCGCGTCACCGGCGGCAAGTAGCGGTCCCAGACAATTTCCGCCACCGCGGCGGTGTCCAGCATGTGCGACAGCAGTAGGTTGACCGTCCCCCCGGCCCGCCCGGCAGACTTACCCCACAGCGCGCCCAGCCAGCCCCTGACCTCGGGCGGGTACCACTGCCAACGGTCCTCGACCATCGTCTCAACCTCCACGTGCAGGTACGCTTCGAGAGCTTAGGACACCTCACTGACAACTCGGTTCGGAGCAAAGAAATATGACGGTCATACATCAGCTCCCCTCCGGGCTGTCATCCGATCGAACTGAATCAATCAGGCCCCTCGGCCGCTAATCACCGCAGGTCAGAAAGTGTCGGCCCCGCGCTCGCGGGGATTGCTCCAATGACAACGGAAAGTAGCCAACGCCCCCGGCGTCGGCCCCGCGCTCGCGGGGATTGCTCCCGGTGAGTTCTGCGGGCTTATCTGACCGATGCGTCGGCCCCGCGCTCGCGGGGATTGCTCTCCCAGGCGGCACCGGTCGCCGGGATCCCCGGGGTCGGCCCCGCGCTCGCGGGGATTGCTCTCGGTCGGCGGCGCGGACCAGGCCGTGCTCGGCGTCGGCCCCGCGCTCGCGGGGATTGCTCCTACAGGATGCCCGGTTGACCTGTCAGCTCACAGTCGGCCCCGCGCTCGCGGGGATTGCTCCTCCTACAACATCACCCTCGGCGCGACCATCGCGTCGGCCCCGCGCTCGCGGGGATTGCTCCGTCAATGGTGCCCGATACCGGGCCGCCCTCTGGTCGGCCCCGCGCTCGCGGGGATTGCTCCACCTGTTGACACGAACGTGCCGCCCCGGGCCGGTCGGCCCCGCGCTCGCGGGGATTGCTCCTGCTCGGCCTCGGACTCGTTGCGCCCGACTCAGTCGGCCCCGCGCTCGCGGGGATTGCTCCGCGCTTACCCGCGTGGCCGGTCCGGCGCTGGTGTCGGCCCCGCGCTCGCGGGGATTGCTCGTCGGGCCGGGCCGCCGTCGCGGCGCTCGCGGAGTCGGCCCCGCGCTCGCGGGGATTGCTCCCATTTCGGGGCGTCTTCGGCCTCCGCCATGTAGTCGGCCCCGCGCTCGCGGGGATTGCTCCGGCGGGGCACCCTTCCCGTTGACTCCGTATTTGTCGGCCCCGCGCTCGCGGGGATTGCTCCGAGCCGTCGCCGGCCCACTGGCCGTCGAGCAGGTCGGCCCCGCGCTCGCGGGGATTGCTCCTGGTCCGCCTCCGACTCCCGGACGCCCTGTGCGTCGGCCCCGCGCTCGCGGGGATTGCTCCCGGCAGAAGGCGGACAAGGACATCGCAGAGTGGTCGGCCCCGCGCTCGCGGGGGTTGCTCCTCCAGGCGTGCGCCTGGCGTGTCGGGCCGGGGGTCGGCCCCGCGCTCGCGGGGGTTCCCCCGTGTGTGCCCATAGAGACGCAGCAGCCCGGACCGTCGGCCGGTTCGAGAACGGGCCCGTACCGCCCACGCTCGACAAGCTCAGCGCGATCGCCCGTGCGATCGGGGTGCCGCTCCGGCGACTGCTCCGTGATGGATGACGCTGACCGGCCGCACCGTGGTACGGCCGGTCAGGGCTTGCGGTGCTTCCCCGCCGGCTTCTTCGGAGGTCGAGCCGAAGACATCGGAATCACCCCGTCGCCGTCGATGCCGTGGAGGAGGCGCTGTGCGGCGGCGTAGTTCGGCGCGATCGTCTCCGGTACCCACTGGTAGCCGTCCCAGCGGGAGATGAGTCGAGGTGCGTCCTGGTGCAGGTGGGCCGGTGCGGTCTCGTGGCCGATGGTCGCGGCCTTGAGTTCGCCGACCGGTCGGCGCCGTGCGTCCCGCCGCGCTGCCCACTGCCCCAGGGGTTCGTCCTCGTCCATCTGGTCCTCCTCCGCGACGGCGCAGCCCAGAGTACCGGCAGTCAGCCGGGGAGGAGCCAGCTCGGGCCGCTCGGGTCCCCGATCCAGACCCGTTGGTCCTCGCCGCTCACCGTGAGGCCGAACTCGTCCTGTCCCGGGCGGCCTGCCTTCTCCCAGCGTTCGAAGGCACGTTCCACCGCGTCCCAGAGCGGGAGCGGCCCGTGCTGGTGGACCGCCCAGCCGGCGCCGGACGCCTCGGTCCACGCCTGTGAACCGGTAGCGGTGTCCAACAGGATCACCTGTTCTCCGGCGCCCAGAAGTTCGGCGGAGGGCGCGGCGAGCCGGGCGAGGAACCGCCCGACCCACGACCACAGGTGCTTCGGGTCGAGACTGGTCGGCCGGGTGATACCCGAGTGCATGGTGAACGCCGAACGCGGCGGAGACTGATGCGGCCCGGCGAGCACAAAGGACGTCTCTTCGCCGGTGAACCGGCCGGCCGCGCTGCCGTCAGCCTGGAGAGTGAGGTGGACCAGGCCGGAGGCCTGCATCCACCCGCCGAGGCAGGTCGTGATGGTGCCCCCGGGGCGGATCTGCCAGAGCCATGGGTACGGGACGGTACGCACGGAGCAGGTGGCAACGATCCGGTCGAACTCCGCGCCGGCCTGCCGTTCCTCCAAGCCGTCGCCGACGATCAGGGTCGGGGTGTAGCCGAGGCTGTGCAGCGTCCTTCTCGCGCGGGCGCCGACGGTCTGGTCGACCTCGATCGAGGTGACCAGCTCATCGCCGAGCCGGTGGCGCACAGGACTGCGGTGGAGTACCCGGTGCCGGTGCCGATCTCACGGACACGGTCACCGTCCTCGATGCCGGCCACCTCCAGCATCCGCACGACGAGCGAGGGCAGCGTCGACGACGAGGTCGGCAGCCCGTACACCGGGCCCGTCGCGTCGGCGGCGTCGACACCGCCGACCTGCGTCACCCACGTCTCGTTCCGGTACGCCATCGCCAGCCACTCAGCCTCGGAGACTCCGTATCGGCGCAGCGACTCATACACCGTCAGGCCCTGCGGGTCCTGGCCCTGGCGGAATACGGCGTCGGAGAGGAACGCATCGCGCGGGACGTCCTCGATCGCCTTCCTCCAGGCCGGCTCGGTCAGCCCCTGGCCAGTGATGCCGTCGGCGAGCTGTCGTCGGAGCTGTGCGGTGTCGGTCATGCTGCTCCTCGCTGGAGAAGATCCGCCAGGGAGGCGGTCATCGGCAGGCCGGTCGGGGGCTCCATCCAAGCCCACTGCCCGGAGGGGTTGCACTCGATCCACACCCAACTGTCCTCCGTACTCTCCGGGCCAGTGAGCGCGAAGTCGAAGGCGCCGAAGAGGGGCCCGAAGTGGCCGAGGTAGGCGAACAGCGAGCGCTCAACCCGCTTCGGGACGGGGACCACGGTGTAGGTGTGCGTGGTGTAGTCGACGCGCCAGTCGAGAAGACCGCAGTCGATCCGGACGGCAAAGACCTGCCGGCCGATGACGGTGACCCGTACGTCGGCGGTCTTGTCGATGCGCTGCTGAAACAGGTGCATCGTGCCGGCCACCGAGTCGCCGATCTCCTCGACCCTGGCCTCGGTGACGGGCACGGTCTGAGCGACGCCATCGATCAGATAGGTCGGCAGGCTGATGGGCTTGTGAATCACCCGTCCGTGAGCCACGGCGAACTCGCAGGCCTCGGCGGGTTCGTTGGTGACCAAGGTCGGCGGGACCTGGAAGCCACAGGCTGCGGCGGCGGCCAAGCCCGCGGGCTTGTACTCGGCGTCGGCGATCTTGTTCGGATGGTTGACATACAGGCAGCCGGGGAGGGAAACGAGGACGCCGCCGAGGCCGTAGCGGGCCTGTGCGGCGGCGACCCTGGCGTCCTGCGGGTCGAGATGGGGGAAGGCGAACGCGGACGGTCGCCGGTAGTACAGCGACCGAATCGAGCCGAGTCCGACGAGCCGGGACGGCGTTCGCACGCGCCCCTCCCACTCCTGTGCGCCTCCGCCGATCCGGGCGGTGAGCGACAGGGTGGCAGGGAAGTCACCGGCGTCGAACCGCACGACCGGGACACCCCGGTCGTGCAGTTCGGCGATCACCAGGTCAGCGGTCGGGTCTTGCAAATTGGTGACGACCGCGACCGGTCCCGCATCAGTGGACGTCACTGGTCGGTGTCGTTCCCCGTGTCGCTGTCCGCCGCGTCCCCGCTCTGTGCGTCGCCCTGACCGGTGGTGCCGGTCGGCGGGTTCGTACCGGACGACGTGCCGTGACCGGGGTTCAGCATCGGAGCACCGGTCGGGTCGAAGTAGCGGGCGTTCTGGCTCGCCGGGTCCAGCTCGATCCGGCCGACGGTGCCGCCGCCGTCGAACGGCGGGTACGGGGCGAGCTTTCCGACGACGAACGGGGTCGGGGTCAGGTACCCCTGCGGGAGCGGGGCCCCGGTCGGGATTCGGTCCGTGTAGGTGAACATCGCTTTGCCTCCGCGGTGTTGGTGATGCTGACGGCCATGCTGCTGGTGCTCAACCTCCCGAGCCCCGGGTCGTCAATGGGCCCGGTAAGAAGTCTGCGATGGCGGGGTCATCTCAGCCCCGCCGCCGCCTTCGCCGCCGGGCCTCGCAGATCTGCCGGATGACCAGCGCGCGACGCCGTGCGCAGTCCAGGTCCACTGTGCTGTTCACGAGGCGCTGCGCGGTCCGCTCGGCCACAAGGCGCTCCAGCTCTCTCGGATGGGATTTGACGCGGCGCCCCGCGCCGAGCTGGGCGCCGCTGCTGGCCCAATGGGGACCCGAGCCCGATGACTCAGCCGATCCTTGCGGAGCAGTGTGACCACCCTGCCACTGTCAGCTACGGTCTCCCAGAGCACCTTTGCAGCGTTTCCCAGGCTTCTTCCGCGCATGTCGGCACATGAGCTGGGACTTCCGTCGGTGGACCGGGGGCACTATGGCGTCCAGGCGTGATCGGCTGGCACTTCGGCGAGCTCAACTTGGCTACAGTCAGGAGAAGTTCGCCGAGGCGGCTTGTGTCGCGACATCCACGGTGGCACGGTGGGAAAAGGGCAGCGCGACCCCCTATCCGCACCAACGACCCAAGCTGGCAAGGCTTTTGAAGGTGACAGCGGAGGGTCTTGCGGATCTGCTCTCCCTCGACACAGTCATAGTGGCGGTGTCAGGCCCGACACCAACCGCTCTGGCGTGCGACGAGGAGGACGACGTGGACAGGCGCGGCTTCACCTGCGGCGCGGCGGCCATCGCGGCCATCGCGGCCGGCGCTGCCATCGAGCCATGGGAACGGCTCGCCTCCGCACTCGGTGGCAGCCCCATCGCGATCAGATGTCCGTAGACCACCTGATGTCGATCACCGCACGACAGTTCGGGGACGAGGAGCAGCACATCCCGGCTCGACTGCTCGCCGCGCAGCTGTCCACGCATATCGACCACATCACTGCGGTCCTACCGAACTCTGGCACCCACCGGGGCGCGCTCACCATCGCCGCTGGAGAGACCGCAGCTCTGGCCGGATGGACCTATTGGGACCTCGGCGACTACTCGCGCGCCGGTCACTACTACCGGACGGCTCGACTCGCGGCCGACCGCGCCGGACACGGCCCGCTGCATGCCCTCGCCCTGGGCTACGCCTCGTACGGGGTGGAGGCAGCAACGGCTCGGCAGATGCTCGCCGCCGCACGGGAGAATGTCCGGGGCCGAGGCCTGGAAGCGGCCCGGGCATGGCTCGCCGCACGGGAAGCCGAGGAGGCCGCAGCGGACGGCGACAGGGAATCGGCACTGCGTGCGCTGGACCGCGCCCGGACTGCCTTCGACTACGCGGAGCCCGACACCGCTCCGGCCTGGATGTCCTTCTTGGGCGAAGCGCGCCTCAGCTCAATGACGGTGGCGACCTACGCCAAGCTGCGGCATCGAGACCTCGGCGCGGCCGCAGACCAGACCCTGGCCGACCTGGGCGAGGACGACCGAAAGATCAGGGTCGCAGTGCTCGGAGACGTCGCGGCGGGCTACCTCACGGCGGGCGCCGTCGAACAGGATGTCGAGATCGGCCGCCGCGCCCTCGCCGCCACGCCCTCGCCGCCACGCTCGAAGCCGAGACGACCATGGGTCGAGTACGGCTGTCCGCACTGGCCGACCAGCTCCCGGCATCGTCGGCGGCCCAGGCCTTTCGAGACGAGATCCGGGCCTCCTTGGAGTAACTGCCGATCAGCTTCGCGTCTCTGCGGCCACCCAGTCCAGGTAGGCGGCCGATCCAGTGATCACCGGCACCCCGACGACCTCCGGCGTGTCGTAGGAGTGCAGCTCAACGATGCGCGCGGACAGCTGATCAGCCAAGCTCGCCCGGGACTTGAAGTCGATCCGCCACTCGGCGGACTCCTGCACCTCGCCGTCCCACCAGTAGACGGACTGGACGCGGTAGACCTGCGCACACGCGGCCAGGCGGTCACGGATCACCACCGAGGCGAGCTCACGGGCCTTCGTCTCGTCGTCATGGGTCGTCGTCACCACAACGAAGTCACTGGTCGTCATACCGTGACGGTACCCGGCATCGACCACCGCCCACACCCCTGCCCGGCGAACCTACCCCACAGCGCGCCCAGCCAGCGCCTGACCTCGGGCGGGTACCACTGCCAACGGTCCTCAACCATCGTCTCAACCTCCACGTGCGAGTACGCTTCGAGAGCGTAGGCCACGGCATTGACAACCAGCCCTGAGGCAAGGAGAGATGGCAACAACGCATCGACCGTTCGACGAGCCCTCTACCGATCGAACTGAATCAATCAGGCCCCTCGGCCGCTAATCACTGCAGGTCAGGAAGTGTCGGCCCCGCGCTCGCGGGGGTTGCTCCGATCAGGGGCTGTCGCTGAGGTGCGCGTCGGTGTCGGCCCCGCGCTCGCGGGGGTTGCTCCTTGAGCGGGGAGACGATGGGCAGCTATCAGAGGTCGGCCCCGCGCTCGCGGGGGTTGCTCCCACCACTGAGGGAGTTCACATGTTCGGGACCAGTCGGCCCCGCGCTCGCGGGGGTTGCTCCCGTCGGGCGGCTGGGCGGACCGAGGCTGGGCCGTCGGCCCCGCGCTCGCGGGGGTTGCTCCGCCCCCCGGTCCTCATCACCGGGGGGCGCCACGTCGGCCCCGCGCTCGCGGGGGTTGCTCCGACGCTGGCCCGTCGGCCGCGCCGGTCCGTATGTCGGCCCCGCGCTCGCGGGGGTTGCTCCTCGCGCTCGCGGTCGGTGTCGCTGCCTGATTCGTCGGCCCCGCGCTCGCGGGGGTTGCTCCTCGACTCGGACATCCGGGAGCTGCTGCTGAGGGTCGGCCCCGCGCTCGCGGGGGTTGCTCTCCTCAAGGGTGAGCCCGTACGGCCGGATCACAGTCGGCCCCGCGCTCGCGGGGGTTGCTCCCTGCTCCCACTCGGCCGGCTTCAGCGGGATCGGTCGGCCCCGCGCTCGCGGGGGTTGCTCCAACGTCCGCTCCCGCCTGCTTCCCGACGGCCGGTCGGCCCCGCGCTCGCGGGGGTTGCTCCGGGGCCAGGATAAGCCCGCCCGGCTTCGTCTGGTCGGCCCCGCGCTCGCGGGGGTTGCTCCCGTCACGGTGGCGTACCAGCCGGGGCCGGTCGGTCGGCCCCGCGCTCGCGGGGGTTGCTCCAGGAGGTTGATGTCCATGGCTCGGCTCTCCCTGTCGGCCCCGCGCTCGCGGGGGTTGCTCCCGACCACCAGCGGCACTACCGGTTCTACCCGAGTCGGCCCCGCGCTCGCGGGGGTTGCTCCTCGACGACGAGCTGTCCCTGTGGGACCTCCGCGTCGGCCCCGCGCTCGCGGGGGTTGCTCCGGACCGTCCACACACCGGAGATGACCCGATGAGTCGGCCCCGCGCTCGCGGGGGTTGCTCCCGACGTACCGGCGCGGGGCGCGCCCGGGTCGGGTCGGCCCCGCGCTCGCGGGGGTTGCTCCCAGCCCCCGAGCGGGGCGAGGAGGGGAACACCGTCGGCCCCGCGCTCGCGGGGGTTGCTCCGCCACGTCCATGCGCGCTGAGCTGGGCCTGAAGTCGGCCCCGCGCTCGCGGGGGTTGCTCCCACTACGTGCCCACCATGCACAGCCGCTCCGGAGTCGGCCCCGCGCTCGCGGGGGTTGCTCCTTCCTCGCCCCCGAGGTGGCCGCGGACCTGGTGTCGGCCCCGCGCTCGCGGGGGTTGCTCCGCCGACAGCACTGCGTCGGCATCGTTCTTGGAGTCGGCCCCGCGCTCGCGGGGGTTGCTCCCGGCGACAGACCGACGGGGTCGAGCGGGCGGCGTCGGCCCCGCGCTCGCGGGGGTTGCTCCGTCGGGGAGGACAAGGCCGAGCGGGCCGAGCGGTCGGCCCCGCGCTCGCGGGGGTTGCTCCGCGACGGCGGTGATCACCTCGTGCCCGTGCTGGTCGGCCCCGCGCTCGCGGGGGTTGCTCCTCCATCGAGGACATGACGCTGGTCTTCGCGCCGTCGGCCCCGCGCTCACGGGGGTTGCTCGGCCAAGCCCTACGACCGCCACACGATCATCCCGTCGGCCCCGCGCTCGCGGGGGTTGCTCCAAGTTCGCGCTGGGCGGCCTGTCGCTGCCGGAGTCGGCCCCGCGCTCGCGGGGGTTGCTCCCACATCAGGTACTCCTGGCGGGTGTAGGCCCGGTCGGCCCCGCGCTCGCGGGGGTTGCTCTACGGCCTGGAAATTGAGTGCAGGCCTAAGAAGGTCGGCCCCGCGCTCGCGGGGGTTGCTCCCAGCTCCGCCGGGTCCGCCACGATGCCGGTCTGTCGGCCCCGCGCTCGCGGGGGTTGCTCCACCTTCTACGGCTGGCTCGCGGACGCCGGCATGTCGGCCCCGCGCTCGCGGGGGTTGCTCCTCACCGAGCGGGCCGGGCAGCGCCACGTCCACGTCGGCCCCGCGCTCGCGGGGGTTGCTCCGTCCAAGTGTTCGAACAAGCTCGGTGATCATCGTCGGCCCCGCGCTCGCGGGGGTTGCTCCCAGGCGATCAGGACCATGAGGCCGATCAGGATGTCGGCCCCGCGCTCGCGGGGGTTGCTCCAGGCTCTTGTGGTCACAGGTTTGGGCGTGCGTGTCGGCCCCGCGCTCGCGGGGGTTGCTCGACCTTGGCCCAGGTACCGTCAACCGCCCACCGGTCGGCCCCGCGCTCGCGGGGGTTGCTCCGGCCGAGCAGCGGGCCGAGCGCCACCGCGTGGGTCGGCCCCGCGCTCGCGGGGGTTGCTCCCACAGCGACGACCAGCTCGGCCGCTCCTCCTGGTCGGCCCCGCGCTCGCGGGGGTTGCTCCATGTGGTCGCTGTGGGACGCCGCCATGAAGATGTCGGCCCCGCGCTCGCGGGGGTTGCTCCTGGAAGGCCAGGCGGATGTGCTCCCAGTGCGGGTCGGCCCCGCGCTCGCGGGGGTTGCTCCGCGGTGACCCCGCTCGCCATGACCGTCGCGGCGTCGGCCCCGCGCTCGCGGGGGTTGCTCCCGCCAGCGCCCGTGTTGAGCTCGCGCAGCACGGTCGGCCCCGCGCTCGCGGGGGTTGCTCCTCGCCCGCCCCTCCCGCCTAGTGAGGACGCCCGTCGGCCCCGCGCTCGCGGGGGTTGCTCCGCGGAGCAGCATTCGGGGCTGTTTCTCCCAGGGTCGGCCCCGCGCTCGCGGGGGTTGCTCCCGGTGATCACCATCCCCCCGCCCCCGTCCGAGGTCGGCCCCGCGCTCGCGGGGGTTGCTCCTGGAGGCCGCCGAGCACGCCTGGCGTCGCGTGGTCGGCCCCGCGCTCGCGGGGGTTGCTCCGCCGGTGGTGGGCCGTCTTCAGCCACCTGCCCGTCGGCCCCGCGCTCGCGGGGGTTGCTCCTCGACCAGTTGGGAGATCCCGTACACGCTCTCGTCGGCCCCGCGCTCGCGGGGGTTGCTCCGGCACCGGCCCGCCCACCAGGGTGCGCACCCGGTCGGCCCCGCGCTCGCGGGGGTTGCTCCAAGTACTCGGTCCCGGCCAGGTTCATCGGCAAGTCGGCCCCGCGCTCGCGGGGGTTGCTCCGGATTGAAGTGGCCCCACCTCCGATCGGGTGAGTCGGCCCCGCGCTCGCGGGGGTTGCTCTCGCCATGGACGTTCAAGGAGTTGGCCGCCGCAGTCGGCCCCGCGCTCGCGGGGGTTGCTCCATCTTCGTCGGCTTGGTCCCGCCCGGGGAGGAGTCGGCCCCGCGCTCGCGGGGGTTGCTCCAGGTCGAACAATGTGAATACGGACATTCGCGGGTCGGCCCCGCGCTCGCGGGGGTTGCTCCGGGACGGCGAGCAGTACGTCTCGCCGCTCGGCGTCGGCCCCGCGCTCGCGGGGGTTGCTCCGCTCCTCCAGCAGCCGCTGGAGGAGCTGTGTGGTCGGCCCCGCGCTCGCGGGGGTTGCTCCGACTGCCCGTTGCGGGTGGTGGTGTTGATCGCGTCGGCCCCGCGCTCGCGGGGGTTGCTCCCCGTGGCCGACGTGAGAGTCGTACGGCTGGATGTCGGCCCCGCGCTCGCGGGGGTTGCTCCCGGGGGCCGGAAGCGATCCAGGCGTACGGCCTGTCGGCCCCGCGCTCGCGGGGGTTGCTCCGGGCTGCGGGTGTCCTGCTGCCCGGGCTGACGGTCGGCCCCGCGCTCGCGGGGGTTGCTCCGAGCCGATGACGGTGAACGGCAGGGCGAGGATGTCGGCCCCGCGCTCGCGGGGGTTGCTCCTCGGCGTCGACAAGAGCTGCGTCGCGAAGGTCGTCGGCCCCGCGCTCGCGGGGGTTGCTCTGACAATCGGATCCCAGTGGGAGACGATCGTTCATCGGCCCCGCGCTCGCGGGGGTTGCTCCGGTGAGGTCCTGCGGCCCGGACAGGTCCGTCGATCGGCCCCGCGCTCGCGGGGGTTGCTCCGAGGTCTTGTGCGAGCGGTGCGGCTGGACGAAATCGGCCCCGCGCTCGCGGGGGTTGCTCCGCCGGCTCTGGGAGGTCTGGGCGCAACTCGGAATCGGCCCCGCGCTCGCGGGGGTTGCTCGCAGGTCGTCCAACACGCGGGCAACCACCGCCTGTCGGCCCCGCGCTCGCGGGGGTTGCTCCTCCTCGCCATGCAGGGCGCGATCGCCGCCGCCGTCGGCCCCGCGCTCGCGGGGGTTGCTCCGAGCCGATGACGGTGAACGGCAGGGCGAGGATGTCGGCCCCGCGCTCGCGGGGGTTGCTCCTCGGCG
>NZ_JBIVAX010000032.1:0-28103 GCF_044745805.1 Kitasatospora sp. NPDC086801 | reverse complement strand
CACCGCCTGTCGGCCCCGCGCTCGCGGGGGTTGCTCCTCCTCGCCATGCAGGGCGCGATCGCCGCCGCCGTCGGCCCCGCGCTCGCGGGGGTTGCTCAAGACCTCGGCGGGGGTCTCAAGTCGCCGCCGAGTCGGCCCCGCGCTCGCGGGGGTTGCTCGCGGCTTGTCGAGGAAGGGTGCAGCGCGTACAAGTCGGCCCCGCGCTCGCGGGGGTTGCTCGGGGAAGCGCCCACCGGGTTCAGCTGGGCGGGTGTCGGCCCCGCGCTCGCGGGGGTTGCTCCCGGATGTGGTGCGCCGTCACCGGCTTCCCACCATCGGCCCCGCGCTCGCGGGGGTTGCTCCCCCTACCGCGCCGCCGCCCACGCTCTCGGACTATCGGCCCCGCGCTCGCGGGGGTTGCTCCGCGTCGTTCAGCTGCTGGCCGATGTTGGGCAGATCGACCCCGCGCTCGCGGGGGTTGCTCCTGCAAGGTCCTCGGCGAGGGTGTCGACATGCCATCGACCCCGCGCTCGCGGGGGTTGCTCCGTCGTCTCGCCCGGCGCGACGACCCGCCTCCTATCGGCCCCGCGCTCGCGGGGGTGCTCTTGGCCCGGGTGTCGTCCTTGGGCCTCGTCCAGGCGCCTGTGGGCTCGTATCGGCTTGGCCGTGTCGGGTTCTGGCGTCGTAGGGGTATCGCAGCGCCGGTCTGGGCCTGGCCGCGTCCGCACAGCAGGGGCCGGGGCGGCGCTGTTGCAGCGGTCCGGGCCTTCTCCGGCGGACCCGGCTGCCGCAGCGCTGCTCCTGCCTACACCTGTCGGCGCGGCTGCTCGACAGCGCCCGCGCCGTGCGCCTGCGCCGCCCGGCTGGCGCCGACCTGGCGGAGGAGTGCGAGGGCCTGCTCGGAGGGGGAGTTGGCGGGGGTGGTGCACAGGATGAGTGCCTGTTCCGGTGAGCGGGCGATCGAGAGGGTCTGCTGGGTCACCGTGACCGTGCCGACGACGGGGTGGTGCAGGTCGTAGGTCGCGGCGTCGCACGGCGCCACGCGGTGGTCTCCCCACAGGGCGACGAACTCCTGGCTCTTCATGGTCAGTTCGCCGATGAGTTCGGCGAGCAGCGGGTCCTCGGGGTGTCTGCCGACGGCGATGCGCAGGTTGCCGACCACGGCACGTGCCTTGCGCTCCCAGTCCGCGTAGAGCTCGCGGCAGTGCAGGTCCAGGAAGAGCATCCGGCTCGTGTTCGGGCGTCGTGCCTGGTCGTTCGGGCCGAGGAAGTCGAGGTGGCCGGCCAGCAGGGCGTGTCCGAGGGTGTTCCAGGCCAGGACGTCGGTGCGGCGGCCGAGCACGATCGCCGGGACGCCGTCGACGGCGCGCAGGAGGTCCCGCGTTTCGTCGGCGAGCTTCTCGGGCCGTGGGCGGCGTGGCCGGGGCGTGTGGCGGGTGGTGTCGGCGAGTCGGTCGAGGTGGGCGCGCTCGTGGGCGTCGAGCAGGAGGGCGCGGGCGATGGCGTCGAGTACCTCGGCGGAGGCCCCGCGGGACAGGCCCTGTTCCAGCCGGGCGTAGTAGGAGGCGCTGACGCCCGCGAGGTGGGCCAGTTCCTCGCGCCGGAGCCCGGCCACCCGTCTGCGGGGCCCGAGGTCGGGCAGGCCGACGTCCTCGGGCCGCAGCCGCGCCCGTCGGGCTTGGAGGAAGGCGCCGAGTGGGCCTGGTCCGTTCATCACCCCAGTATTCGGTGGGCGGCCCGGTTCCTGCCACACCCTGCGAGGGGTAGGACAACCGGGGAGTGGTTCGTACTCCGTCCACGGGCCATGCTCGGTCTCATTCGACCCGCGTGCCCCGGACCCGAGGACGGACCGCATGGATCAGAACATGGATCAGGACATGGACCAGGACATGGACCAGGACCCCGAACAGATCACCCTGGGCGACGTCACCGTCACCCGCGTCAAGGAGTTCTACGGCTCGGCCGGGCTGTCGCCGGGCCGGTTCTTCCCGGACAGCCCCGACGGCGTGTGGGAGGAGCACCGCGACTGGCTGGCGCCCGACTTCTGGAACCCGGCGACGGACGAGTGCCGTACGGCGATCCAGTCCTGGCTGCTGCGCAGCGAGGGCCGCACGATCCTCGTGGACACCGGTGTGGGCAATCACAAGGACCGGCCGTACGCGCCGGTGTGGAGCCGCCTGGACACGGACTACCTCGACAACCTCGCCGCCGCCGGGGTGCGGCCCGAGGACGTCGACGTCGTGGTCAACACCCACCTGCACGTCGATCACGTGGGCTGGAACACCCGTCTCGACGGCCGGGACTGGGTGCCGACCTTCCCGAACGCCACGTACCTGATGACCCGGCGGGACTTCGAGTTCTGGGATCCGGCCAACGGGCACAGGTCCGTACTCGGCCGGGGGAACCAGAACGTCTTCGAGGACAGCGTCGCGCCGGTCCACGAGGCGGGGCTGACGCGTCTGTGGGAGGGGACGTACCGGATCGACGGGAACCTGCGGCTCGATCTCGCTCCCGGGCACACCCCCGGCTCGTCCGTACTCACCCTGGAGTCCGGCGGTGACCAGGCCCTGTTCGTCGGGGACCTGGTGCACACCGCGTTGCAGATCGCGGAGCCGGAGACCAACTCCTGTTTCTGCGAGGACCCGGCGGAGTCCCGCGCGACCCGGCGCAAGCTGCTCGGCCGCGCCGCCGAGAACAAGGCGCTGGTCTTCCCGGCGCACTTCGGCGGCCAAGGGGCGATGGAGGTCGCGCGCAGCGGGTCGAAGTTCGCGATCAAGGAGTGGGCGGGTTTCTCCCGCATCTTCTGAAGCCTCCTGACGTCCCGTCCGGAGGTGTCCCCTTCCCGAGAGGAAAGTGTCCCGTGCCCCGACAGGCAGATCCGGTCGTCGAAACCCCGGCGGGCGCCGTGCGCGGCGTCCGTGACGGGTCCGGGGAGCGCTTCCGCGCCCTTCCGTACGCGGCGGCGCCGGTCGGTGCCGGGCGGTTCGCCGCGCCCGCGCCGCACCCGGGCTGGTCCGGTGTCCGTGACGGCAGCCGGCCCTCGCCGACCGCTCCACAGCCGGCCCGCGACTTCGGCCGGCTCGACATGGCCCCGTACTTCGGGCCGGGCTGGGTGCCCGGTGCGGAGTACCTGACCGTCGACGTCCGCACGCCCGCCGCCGACGGTGGCAGGCGCCCCGTCATGGTCTTCGTGCACGGCGGTGGGTTCGTCACCGGTTCGAACCGCGCCGCGCTCTACGGCGGCGGCGCGTTCGCCCGCGACGACGTCGTCCTGGTGACGGTGAACTACCGCCTCGGCGTGCCCGGGTTCCTCGATCTCGCGGGTGCTCCGGCCAACCGCGGGCTGCTCGACGTGCTCGCCGCGCTCAGGTGGGTGCAGGGCGCGGTGGCGGCCTTCGGCGGCGACCCCGGGAACGTCACGGTCTTCGGCCAGTCCGCGGGTGCCACGCTCGTCGGTGCGCTGCTCGCGACTCCGGAGGCCGGCGGCTTGTTCCGGCGGGCGGTCGTCCAGAGCGGCAACGGCTGCGGCGCGTTCACACCGGAGCAGGCGCAGCGGGTCACCGCCGCGGTGGCGGCCGCGCTGGGCGTCGAACCGACCGTGGAGGCGTTCGCCCCGGTCCCGGACGAGCGTTTCGTGGCGGTTCTGCCCGCCCTGGCCGGCCTGGACCTGCGTACCGGCACCGCCACGGACCCGCTGGCCGGGCTGAGCCCGTTCAGCCTGGTCCTGCCGGTGCAGCCCGCCGACGCCCTCGCCGACGGCCCGGCCCGCGACGTCGACCTGCTGATCGGCACCACCACCGAGGAGGGGCGTCTCTACCTCGTCCCGCAGGGCGGCCTGGAGTCCACCACGGACGCCGACCTGCTGGCCGTCGCCGCCCGGGTGCACGCGGACCCGGAGGCCGCCCTCGCCGTGCAGCGCGCGGCCCGGCCGGACGCGACACCGGGCGAGCTGCGCTCCGCCGTGCTCGGGCGGGCCCTGTTCGAGGCCGGTACGACGCGCCTGGCCCAGGCCCACGCGCGGCTCTCGGGCGGCCGTACGCACCGCTACTCGTTCGGGTACCGCTCGACGGCCGTGGGCGGGCGGCTCGGCGCGGCCCACACCGTCGAACTGCCCTTCGTGTTCGACGTCGCCGACGAACCCTGGCTGCACGGGGACACCGGCCTGCTCGGCCCCGACCCCGCCCCGGCCGGGCTCGCCGCCCGGGTCCACGGCGCCTGGGTCGCGTTCGCCGGCACCGGGGACCCGGGCTGGGCCGCCTACGACCCGCGACGACCCGTGGTGGAGGCCTTCGGCGGCTGAGCGTCCTCACCCGGGCAGGGGCGTCGCCGGTCACCGAGATCCAGGGCGACTGTGTGCGCCCGGTCCAGGGTCCTTCGGCCCGCCCGGCCCGCCCGGCCCGCCCGAGGCGGCCAGGGCGGCCAGGGCGGGCCGGGGCGGCCCAGCTGCTCGCGATCGACGCTGTCGCGGGTGATCGCGGGGCCCGGTCAGGCGACCAGGCGCAGCCAGGCTGCCGCGAGTGCGGCGTGGCCGGCGGGCGTCGGGTGGACGCCGTCCGCGGACCAGTGCTCCGGCACGGTCGTTGCGGCGAGTCCGGCGAACATGCCGTCGGCGGCGAGCAGGTGTGCGCCGTAGGTGCGGGCGAGCTTGCGCACGGCCTGGATCTTGGGGTCCAGGTCGGTGCGCCATTGCTGTCGCTGCTGCTCTCCGATGCGGGCGGGGCCGGCGCCAGCACCGGCCCCGGCTTCGATGACGGCGTGGATCGGCAGGAGGAACGGCTCGATGAGGATCAGCTGCGTGCCGGCCTCGGCGAGGGGCGCGAGCAGGCGGTCGTAGCCCGCTTCGAACTCGTCCGCAGGGATGACGTGCCCGTTCGGGTCCAGCGTGTGCCAGCCCGTGTCGTTGACTCCGACGAGGATCGACACCACGTCCGGGCGCGCGTCGAGGACGTCGGTCTGCCAGCGGGCTTGGAGGTTCATCACCTTGTCGCCCGCGTTCCCGGTGTTCAGCCAGGTCACAGGGCGGTCCGGGTGCCGGAGTCCCCACTCGCCCGCGACCCGCAGCGGGTAGCCGTGCCCGAGGCCGTCTTCGCTCTCCAGTCGTTGGCAGTCGGTGATCGAGTCGCCGGTGAACATCACGGTGCTTCCCGGTCGGATGATGATCGTCATGTGTGCTCCTTCAACGTGGACTTGAACGTGGACTTGAACGTGAACTCGGGTGGGGAGAGGGGAGGCAGGACCCCTCACAAGGTGCCGGACCTCGCCGTCATCGGGCCGTCATCGGGCCGACAGCCGCCGCCATGCCGCCGTCATCGCGCTGACGGCCCCCGAGGTCGGTGGAACGCCGTCACCCGGGCCGGTGGCTTTTCTGCTTCAGTCGAGGATTCAGCAGTCGAGGATCCAGCAGCAGAGACCGTGAGACCGAGGTGCGGATGACGTCCAGCCCAGTTCCCAGTCCGTCCGCCAGTTCCTGCCCGAGCCCGCCGGAGCGTTCGTCGGGCGGCTCGGCCGGCTGTCCGGTCGCGCCCGGTGCGGTCGCGTTGTCCGGGGTCAGCAAGGCGTTCGGCGTGGTCAACGCCGTGGACGGGATTGATCTGGAGGTCAGGCCGGGCGAGTTCTTCTCGATGCTCGGGCCGTCCGGGTCGGGCAAGACCACGGTGCTGCGCATGATCGCGGGCTTCGAGGCGCCGAGCGCCGGCCGGGTGCTGCTGGGCGGGGTCGACGTCACCGGTCTGCCCGCGTTCGACCGCGACGTCAACACGGTGTTCCAGGATTACGCCCTCTTTCCGCATCTGTCGGTGCGGCAGAACGTCGAGTACGGGCTGAAGGTCAAGCGGGTGCCCCGGGCGGAGCGGGCCGCGCGGGTCGCCGAGGCGCTGGCGACCGTGCAGTTGCCCTCCTTCGGCGACCGGCGCCCCGCCGAACTGTCCGGCGGGCAGCGCCAGCGGGTCGCACTGGCCCGCGCGCTGGTCAACCGTCCGTCCGTGCTGCTGCTCGACGAACCGCTCGGCGCCCTCGACCTGAAGCTCCGGCTGGAGATGCAGCTCGAACTCCAGCAGATCCAGCGCGAGGCCGGCATCACCTTCGTCCTCGTCACCCACGACCAGGACGAGGCGCTCACCATGAGCGACCGGATCGCGGTCCTCAACGCGGGTCGGATCGAGCAGGTCGGCACCCCCGCCGAGGTGTACGAGCGCCCGGCCACCGCGTTCGTGGCGGGCTTCGTGGGCACCTCGAACCTGCTCCGGGGCGCCTGCGCCGAGCAGGTCTTCGGCCGGCCCGGGACGTATTCGGTGCGTCCCGAGAAGATCCGCATCGCCCGTCCGGAGGACCCGACGGGACCCGACGAGTACGGCGTCACCGGGACGATCAGCGAGGTCGTCTACGCCGGCGCGCAGACCCGCTTCCTGGTCGACCTGGAGGCGGGCGGGCGGCTGGTGGCCGTCCGGCAGAACCTCGACGAATCCGGCGCCGACGTCTCCCGCCGCCGGGGGGCGAGCGTCCTGCTGGCCTGGCGGCGACAGCACACCGTCCGCATCAACCCCTGACCCGCATCAACCCTGACGAAGACCCCCGACAACGACCCCTGACGAAGACCCCTGACGAAGACCTCCGACGAAGACCCCCGACGAGAACCCCTGACGAAAGCGATCGAGTTCATGAGCACCACACGCCCCCTCCGCTGCCGGACCCTGAGCGCCCTGGCGACCGCGGCCGCCCTGCTGCTGTCCTCAGCGTGCGCGTCGAACTCCGGTGGTGGCGGCACGGGCACCGGGTTCACCGCACCGGACATCCCCGCGCAGAAGTCCCTCGGCCCCGGCGAGGGCACCGTCAACATCGTCGCCTGGGCCGGCTACGTCGAGTACGGGCAGGACAACAAGGCCGTCGACTGGGTCACCCCGTTCACCCGGCAGACGGGCTGCAAGGTGAACCTCAAGGTGGCGGGCACCTCGGACGAGATGGTCGCGCTGATGAAGACGGGCCAGTACGACACCGTCTCGGCCTCCGGCGACGCGACGCTGCGCCTGATCGCCGGCGGCGACATCGCGCCCGTCAACACCGCGCTCGTCCCCAACTACGCCGACATCTACCCCGGGTTGAAGAACCGCCCGTGGAACTCGGTCAAGGACGTGCCGTACGGGATCCCCCACGGACGCGGCGCCAACCTGCTGATGTACAACACCGAGAAGGTCAGCCCCGCACCGACCTCCTGGGGTGCGGTCTTCACCCCCGACTCGCCCTACGCCGGACACCTCACCGCGTACGACAGCCCGATCTACATCGCCGATGCCGCGCTCTACCTGATGAAGACCAAGCCCGAGCTCGGCATCAGGGACCCCTACGCCCTGACCTCGTCCCAGCTGGACGCCGCGGTGGCGCTGCTCAAGGTCCAGAAGAAGCAGATCGGCTCCTACTGGAACGACTACACCAAGGCGCAGGCGGCGTTCGACTCCGGCGACGCCCTGATCGGCACCACCTGGGAGGTGATCCAGCAGGCGGTCGCCGCCGACGGCAGGGTGAAGACGCAGGCGGTCCTTCCCACCGAGGGCTCCACCGGCTGGTCCGACACCTGGATGGTCTCGGCGCACGCCCAGCACCCCAACTGCGCCTACGCGTGGATGGACTACATCGTCTCGCCGTCGGCCAACGCCCAGGTCGCCGAGTACTTCGGCGAGGCCCCGGCCAACTCCAAGGCCTGCGCACAGATCACCGACAATCCCGGCTTCTGCACCGACTACCACGCCACCGACGAGAACTGGTGGAAGGACGTCTACTACTGGACCACGCCCACCGCGCAGTGCGCCGACGGCAGCGGCCGCGACGACTGCACCGCGTACGCCCAGTGGGTCACCGCCTGGAACGGGATCAAGAGCTCGTGACCGCTCCCGCTGCGGCACGCCCCCCGGCACGCCCCCCGGCACGCACCCCGGCACACGCCCCCGCGCGCACGACGGTGCGCAGGCTGGCCGGGCTGCTGGACCGGCGCCCCGGTCTGCGGCTCGCGGCGCTGCTGGCGGCGCCGATGACCTGGCTGGTGCTGGCGTACCTCGGGTCGCTGGCGATCCTCCTGCTGTCCGCGTTCTGGACCACCAACGCGTTCACCTCCGCCGTCGAACAGCGCTGGACCGTCGACAACTTCCGTTCGCTGCTGACCGATCCGCAGTACCGGGCGGTCGCCGTGCGCACGCTGGGCATCGCGGTGTCGGTGACGGTGATCGACGCGCTGATCGCCCTCCCGATGGCCTTCTTCATCGCCCGGGTGGCCCGGCCCGGGAGCCGGCGCCTGCTGCTGGCGGCGGTGCTGACGCCGCTGTGGGCCGGCTACCTGGTCAAGTCCTACGCCTGGTGGGTGATGCTCAGCCACGGCGGTGTCCTGGACTGGGCCACCGCGCCCTTCGGCGGGCACTCCCCCGGTTTCGGCGTGCCGGCGGTGGTCATGGTGCTCGCGTACCTGTGGCTGCCCTACATGGTGCTGCCGCTGTGCACCGCGTTCGGGCAGTTGCCCGACAGCCTGCTCGCCGCCGCGGCGGACCTCGGGGCCGGCCCCTGGCGGACCCTGCGCACGGTGGTGCTGCCGCTGGCCAGGCCGGCGCTCATCGCCGGGTCGGTCTTCACCTTCTCGCTGAGCCTGGGTGACTACCTGACGGTGCAGATCGTCGGCGGCACCACGTCCATGCTCGGCAACGTCATCGCGTCCAACGTGACGCTGAACCTGCCCCTGGCGGCGGCGGTGTCCTGCGTCCCGGTGCTGCTGATCGTGGGCTACCTGCTCGCCGTGCGCCGCACCGGCGCGCTGGACAGTCTGTGAGGCCGAGGCCCTGATGCAACTCTCCCGCGGTGCCCGGATCCTGCTCCGGACGGCGACGGCCCTGGGGTTCGCCGTCATCTACGCCCCGCTGCTGCTGGTCCTGGTGAACTCCTTCAACGCCTCGCGCTCCTTCGCCTGGCCGCCGTCCGGTTTCAGCACCCGCTGGTGGACGGCCGCCTGGCAGGAGACCGGGCTGCGCGAGGCGCTGGCCACGTCGCTGAAGGCCGGGCTCGGGGCAACCGCGGTGGCGCTGGTGCTGGGCACCATGGCGGCCTTCGCCGCGACCCGGTACCGGTTCTTCGGCCGGCAGTCGGTCTCCTTCCTGCTGGTCCTGCCGATCGCCCTGCCCGGCATCGTCACCGGCATCGCGCTCAACGCCGCGTTCCGCACCGTGCTGACCCCGCTGGGGGTGGGCTTCGGCCTGTTCACCGTGGTCGTCGGGCACGCCACCTTCTGCATCGTGGTGGTGTTCAACAACGTGTCGGCGCGGCTGCGGCGCATCGCACCGTCGGTCGAGGAGGCGTCGGCGGACCTCGGCGCGGACACCTTCCAGACCTTCTGGTACGTCACGCTGCCGGCCGTGCGCAGCGCGCTGCTCGCCGGCGCGCTGCTGGCCTTCGCCCTGTCCTTCGACGAGATCGTGGTGACCACCTTCACCGCAGGGCCCGGTACCCGGACGCTGCCGCTGTGGATCTTCGACAATCTGGCCCGCCCCAACCAGGGCCCGGTGGTGGACGTCGTGGCCTCGGTGCTGATCGTCCTGGCCGTCCTGCCGGTCTACCTGGCCCAACGCCTCTCCGGCGAGCCACTGGAGGGGCACGGTCCCTGAGCAACCGCCCACCCGGGTACACGGGCCCGGGTGGGCGCACCGGGCCGTCCCGTCAGGGCAGTTGCACCGGGGAGAAGGTCCCGGCCGGGGTGCCGGCGAGGGCGCCGTCCATGGCGTCGCGCCAGATCGGGCCGGCCAGGGTGCCGCCGAAGGCCTGGCCCACGACGGTGCCGCCGATGCGCTGGCCGTCGAGGGGCTTGGGGTTGTCGGTGTCGCTGACGACGGTGGCGCCGGCCATCTCGGGGGTGTAGCCGACGAACCAGACCTGGCGGCTCGCGTCGGTGGTGCCGGTCTTGCCGGCGCTGTCGCGGCTGGTGAGGCCGGCGGTCTGGCCGGTGCCGTCCTCGACGACGCCCTTGAGCATCGCGGTGACGGTGTCGGCGGTGGTGGGCGACATCACGGCGGAGCAGTTCGCCTGCGGCACCGCGAGCTGCTTGCCGTCGGGGCCGGTCGCCGAGGCGATGGCGGTCGGCGCGCAGTAGGTGCCGTGGGCGGCGAAGGCCGCGTAGACGCCCGCCATCTCCAGCGGGGTCAGGTCGTTGCTGCCGAGCGTCATCGACGGGACGACCTGGAGCTTCTCGCCGCCCGCCTGCTGGGTGATGCCGAGCTCGTTGGTCATCCGGGCGACGTTGCACAGCCCGGCGTCGCCCTCCAGTTTCGCGAAGTAGGTGTTGACCGACTGTGCCATGGCCGTCTTCATGTCGAACTGGCCGGTGAGGCTCTGGCTGTCGTTGTGCACCTGCCCGGAGGAGGGGAACCGGCCGCCGGAGCAGTCCGTCATCGCCGGCCACGGGATGCTGTAGTCGGTGGTGTAGCTCTGGCTCGGCGAGATCCCGTGCTCCAGGGCCGCCGCGGCGACGATCGGCTTGAACGTCGAGCCGGTCGGGAAGCCGAGCCCGCCGCCCATGGCCTTGCCGACGTTGTAGTTGATCTGGGTCTGGTGCTGCTTGTCGTCGACGCCGTACGGGCGGCTCTGTCCCATCGCGAGGATCTTGCCGGTGCCCGGCTCGACGATGCTCATCGCGGTCGCGGCCTGGTCGCCGGCGTTCACGTGGGCGGTGACGGAGGCGTAGAGCGACGCCTGGGCCTTGGGGTCGAGCGTGGTGTGGATCTGCAGTCCGCCGCGCTTCCACACCGCCTGCCGTTCGGCCGCCGACTTGCCGAAGGCCGGATCGGTGAGCACCGTCTGGCGTACGTAGTCGCAGAAGAAGCCCTCGCCCTGCTTCGCCAGGATGCAGCCCTGCTGCGGCGCCTGGACGTTGAGCCCCAGCGGGGTCGCGATGGCCTGCTGGGCCTGGTCCTTGGTGATGTGCCCGTACTCGGCCATCTTGCGCAGCACGGTGTCGCGCCGGTCCTTCGCCGCGGTCGGGTTGACCGTCGGATCGTAGCCGGTGGGTGACTGCACGAGGCCGGCGAGCAGCGCGGCCTGCGGCAGGGTGAGGTCCTTGGCGTGTACGCCGAAGTAGCGCCGCGCGGCCGACTCGATGCCGTAGGCCTTCTCGCCGAAGAAGGTGATGTTCAGGTAGTTGGTGAGGATCTGGTCCTTGCTCAGGGTCTCCTCGACCTTGATCGCGTACTTCAGTTCCTGGATCTTGCGGCCGATCGTCTGCCGCTGCGCCTCCGCCACCTTCTGCGGGTCGTCGCCCGCCTCGTCGACGAAGACGTTCTTCACGTACTGCTGGGTCAGGGTGGACGCGCCCTGCGCGGTGCCGCCCGAGGTGGCGTTCTTGTCCAGGGCGCGCAGCACGCCCTTGAGGTCGATCGCGCCGTGCTCGTAGAAGCGGTTGTCCTCGATGTCCACGAGTGCGGTCTTCACCAGCGGGGAGATCTGGTCCGCGGGGACGACGGTGCGGTCGCGGTCGTACACGGTGGCGATCGTGCCGCCCTGCGCGTCGAGGATCGTCGAGGCCTGGGACAGCGGGGGCGTCTTGAAGTCGTCGGGCAGGCTCTGGAAGTCGTCGGCCGCCGACCGGGCGCCGAGCCCGGCGGCCGCCACCGCGGGCAGGGCTATCCCCGCCGCCACGACCCCGGCGATCACGCTCACCCCGATCAGCCGCGTCCCGTGCCCCAGTTTCCGCATACCCGTCGCCTCCCGCTTCTCCGCCATGACGTGGGCGACCCTACGTGCGCGTCATGAGGAACTCCTTGGGACGTGGGCCCCGCTGTGTCACAGCCGTGTGACAGCTCGGCTGGCCGCCGCCTTCGACCGGCCCATCGACTTCTCGACCCTCGAACCGGCGACCCTTGCCAGCTACCACTACGGACAGCGGGTCAGCGGCGCCCAGCTCGTCACCGCGTTCGCGGTCCGCAACCGGGTCGCCCGCAGCCTGGCACGGTCCTTCGACGCGTACGACGTCCTGCTCACCCCGACCCTGCCGGAGCTCCCCGTGCCCTTGGGCACGTACGCCCGGGGCGCGGAGGAACTGGACGGCCTCGGCTGGATCGACCGCCTCTTCGACCGCTCGCCGTTCACCCCGGCGTTCAACGTGGCGTTCAACGTGGCGGGCACGCCCGCCATGTCCGTGCCGCTGACGGCCGACACCGGGACGGGGCTCCCGATCGGCATGCAGTTCGCCGCCGGCTACGGGCTCGAAAGCCGCCTCTTCCGCCTCGCCGACCAACTCGAACAGGCGAGCCCGTGGTCGCACCGCACCCCCGCCGTGTGGGCGGGGAACCACCCGGGCCGCTGACGAACGCCCCTGCGGAGCCGGGCGCTGACGATCGCCCCTGCGGAGCCGGCCGCTGCGACTGCGCAGAAAGCAGAAAGGGGCTCAGACGACCACGACCCGGCGCCCACGCGTGTGACCGGCACGGCTGTCGACGTGCGCCGCCGCGGCCTCGGCGAGCGCGTACGACTTCTCGACCGGGATGTGGAGCTTGCCCCGCGAGATGAGGCCGGCGGCCTCGGCGAGCGCCTCCGGCACGCTCCCGGCGACGCCGGAGAATCGGACCCCGAGCTCCGGCGCAGCGAGATCGGCGATGGAGACCACCTTCTGTGGGTCCCCGGTCAGCTCGACGAGTTCGCGGATCACGCCCGAGCCGGCCAGGTCGAGAGCCGCGTCGACCCGGCCGAGCCGCCGCACCCGCTCGACCCAGCCCTCGCCGTACGTCGTGGCGACGGCGCCCAGGCTGCGCAGATAGTCCTGGTTCGCGGCCCCGGCCGTGCCGATCACCGTGATGCCGCGGTCGCGGGCGATCTGCAGCACCGCCGATCCGACTCCCCCGGACGCGCCGCTGGCCAGCAGCGTCTGCCCGGGCTGCACCCCGACCTGGCGGATGATGCGCAGCGCGGTCTCCACCACGGAGGGGTACCCGGCCGCCTCTTCGAACGTCAGGCCCTCGGGCATCCGGGCCCAGGCCGACAGCACGGCGAACTCGGCGTAGGTGCTTGAGCCTTCGCCGAACACGTGGTCGCCGACCTCGACCCCTTCGACGCCCTCGCCGACCTCGTCCACCACTCCGGAGGCGTCCAGCCCGACGCCGGCGGGCAACTCGATCGGACGGACCTGCTGGAGCTGGCCTTCACGGATCCTCCAATCCACGGGGTTCACGCCCGCCGCCCGTACGGCGATGCGTACCTGGCCGGGGCCCGGGTGGGGCTCCTCGGCGTCGACGAGTTGCAGAACGTCCGGACCGCCGAATTCGGCGAAGCTCACCTTCTTCATGCGACCGACCGTAGCACTAACCGTTAGCGTTTTGGAACTGCTACGTCTTTGCATCTGCTAGCGTGAGGGAATGACCGTGCCGCCCGGACGCCGCGAACGCAAGAAGGCCGCGACCCGCCAGAAGATCGCCGACACTGCCCTGCGGCTCTTCCTGGAGCGCGGGTACGACGCGGTGGGAATCCGTGACGTGGCCGCCGAGGCCGACGTGGCCGTCACCACGCTCTTCTCCCACTTCGCCTCGAAAGAGGCCCTGGTGTTCGAGCGGGACGACGACTTCGAGCAGCGCCTCACACGTGCGGCCACCGGCCGGGCGCCGCACGAACCGCTCGTCCCCGCGCTGCGCCGCGAGGTCCAGGCCCTGGTGCGCCACTGCACGGCGGACAGCGCCGCCCCGATCTGGCGCATGATCGAGGAATCACCCGCCCTGCGGGAGTACGAGGAGTCGATGAGGCTGCGCCACGCGGAGTCGCTGGCAACGGCCATCGCCGCCGATCTCGGCCTGCCGCAGGGCTCGACGATCTGCCGGGCGATCGCGAGGTTCGTGATCGACGCCTACGCGCTGGCCCGCGAGGCGGCCGATCCGCAGGCCGCGGTGGACGAGGTCTTCCGGATGATCGAGGCGGCCTGGGAGGTCGCCGGCCCTGCTCGACGCGCGTGAGGATGCACCACCTGGACGGGTCCATCGGCAGCACTCGGGGGAGCCCTCCTGTCTGCGGCACATCTACTGCGGTTATTTGTGTCCGACATCCGAGGCTGTAAGGGTGTTGCACCATGAGGATCACGATCACCGTGGAGAATCCGACCCCCGAGGCGCTGGAGAAGCTGCTCGCCTTCGCCGCCATGCCCGCCGCCGTCGTGACCGCGCTGCCCGACGACCGCTGGACGCCGGAGTGGGCCCGTTCGTACTACGACCGCCTGCCGCCCCGGGCGCAGCAAATCCTGCTTCAGGTCGTCGAAGGCGACGGCGAGTGCGCCGCAGAGGAGTTGAAGGCGAACGGCCGCAGCCTGCGGGGATCCACCGGCGCGTTCCGCCGCGTGCTCTCCGAGGGCAAGCGGACCGGCCTCTGGCCGGACGCCCTGCCCGTGCCGCTGGTGTCCCACGTCGTCGGCGGGCAGCTCAAGAAGCTCGAAATGCCGGGATTCGGCACCGACCACTATCCGTACTCGGCCTTTGAGGAGGGATTGCGCGACGTGCCGGCCCGTGATCGTTGATCCCCCTGGCAGGAATCCCGGGCTCGGGGCGGGAGTTGGCGCTGCCGCTGCCGATGTCGCACCACGAGCGGTTCTCGGACGAGGCCGACAGACCCCGCGAGGCTGTTCGCTGCCGACCCCACCCCTCCGCGCCCACGGTGACTTCCGTCAAGCCCGTGATCGGCAAGGCACTGCCCGGGGCGTAGCAGTCTGGTGACATAGCGGGATCTGTTTCGTCGACTGTTCGCACTAACTTCGTTCTTGCACGCAGCCCCGTGGTCTCCCGGTCCCCGCAGGAGAGGCACCAGGCAACGTGCGTTTCCTCACCCGTACTTCGCTCAGGAGCAGCGCATGTCGACGTTAACGAACCGCCGTTCTTCCGCTGTCCGCACGGTGGCCGGCTCCGTCCTGGCGGCCGCCCTGCTGGTGTCCACCGCGACAGCTTGTTCCAGCGCGTCCGACGCGAACCACGCCGCCGCACCGGCCACCACGCCCAGCACGCAGGGCACCACGCCCGCCACCACACCCGCTACGCCCACCACGTCCGACACCGCCGCGCCGGCCACCACGCCTCCCGCTCCCCCCGCGCCCCCCGCCAGCACGCCGACCGCCACGCCCACCGCGCGCCACACCACCCCACCGGCCGCCCCGCCCAAGGCGACCGCCCCGGGCCGCACCCAGACCCTGGTGGACGGCAGCACGGCCGAGATCCGCGCGGTCGGCAACCAGAACTACGTCGCCAAGATCGTCCACGACGGTGCGGTCTACGGCACCCTGGAGACGCACGATTCCGACGCCGGGGTCGACTTCAACGACATGTTCATCGTGCTCTCGATGGACGGCACGGTCCACTCCTGGATGGGCGGCGGGCACCAGGGACCGGGCACGTTCAAGCTCGCGGGCGGTTGGACGGCCAAGGTCACGAAGGTCGGCGAACTCCACTACCGCGCGCAGATCCTCGGCAACGACGGCGCGGTGAACGGCACGCTGGAGGCGAACCAGCAGGACGCCGGAGGCGTCGCCAACGGTGTGTACATGGTGCTCAGCACCGGCGGCGAGATCAGCGCGCACATGTGAACGCCGCCCCGGCTCAAGGGCGGAGCCGCAGCGTGACCCGCGACGAACCCGGTTCCACCGTCGCCGAACACCTCGGCGTCCATCCCGACGCACTCACCGACGCACTCACCGACGCACTCACCGACGAAGCGAACCTGGTCGAGCTCGGCCTCGGAGCGATCGCGGTGATGAAACCCGCGAACCGACGGCGGCGGGCGGGCGCTGCGGTCCGGTGCTCCGACCTCGTCAAGAACCCCGCCCTGGACCACGGGTGGCGCCACCTCAGCAGGAGCCGGGGCCCCCGGGGCGGATGAAGTCCCGCAGGGGGCGGATGAGTGGGCTGAGGGCGGCGACGGCGTCCTCGGGGGTGATGAAGTCGCGGGAGGGGATCTCGATGATCTCCGCGCGGCCCGGGTGTTCGTAGTGGTGTTCTTCGAGGAGGCGGGCGTCCGCGTCGTAGCGCCAGTGCATGGCGATCCGCTGGCGCCTGATGCAGGTCGTGCGCGGGCCGCCGTCGCCGTCGTCGGGGCCCGACTCCGGCGGCAGGTAGAGGTGGTAGGTGGCCTCCGAGGCGAATCCCCAGTCGGCGACGGCGAGTTCCTCGTCGTGGACGGTGGCGACGGTAGCGCGCTGGCGCGCCATCGTGTCGTAGAAGTCGGCGACCTGCTGCCGCCCGTCCAGGGTGACGCTGCTGCCGTCGGGGCCGAGGTAGTGGTAGACGGGGTGCTCGACGGTCATGGCGGGGTCGTAGACCACCTCGCGCCAGCGGCCGGTGACTTCGAGCAGGGCGTGGCGGCGGTAGTTCTCCAGGATCTGTCGGTGGAGCGGGTTCTCGGTCCGGTCGAGCAGGCGGTCTGCTCCCTGCGTCAGGCTGGTGATCTCTTCCTTCACGGTGTCTCTCCTCGGCGTGGCGGGTGCGTGCGCATGGATCAGTCGACGGTCAGGACGGCCTTGCCGCGCAGGCGGCCGTGGGCCATCTCCTCCAGCAGGGCGGCGCTGCGGCTCCAGTGCGCCCGGTGTCCGATCTCGACGCGCAGTCGGTCCTGCGCGGCGAGTTCCAGCAGGGCGGTGAGGTCGTCGGCATCGTGCCGGTCGTCGGCGGCCAGGTAGACGAAGTGGTGCAGGGTCAGGCCCTGGCCGCCTTCGAAGAGGGTGAAGAAGTCGAGGGTCAACGGCTGGGCGGAGGCTTGCCCGAACCACAGGAACAGACCGCCGGGGGCCAGCTTTCGCGCGGCGGCGGAGCCGAGCGCGCCGGCGACGGAGTCCAGCACGATGTCGAAGGTCCCGTCGTCCAGGGCCTCGATGTCGTGGGTGACCACGGCGCCCAGCCCGGGCAGGTGGTGCCACGGCTCGTCCGTGGAGGCGACGGCGGTGATCCTGGCGCCTTCGGCGGCGGCGAGTTGGGCGATGAACTGGCCGACTCCGCCGCTCATTCCGGTGGCCAGGATGGTGCGGCCTTCCAGCGGTCCGGCCTTGGCGAGCAGGCGACGGGCCACCAGCCCGGCCAGCGGCAGGGCTGCCGCGAGATCGGAGGACACGGTGTCCGGGACGGGGACCAGGCGCCGGACGGGGACCGCCGCGTACTCGGCGGCCGCGCCGCCGGCGGGCAGGTGGAGGGCGACGCGGCTGCCCTTCCCGGGGCCGCCGTCGGCGGCGGCCCGCTCGATCACGCCGACGGCATCAATGCCGGGACGGTAGCTGGTCCCGGGGTCGCTCAGGTACAGGAAGTCGGGGCGGTTGAGGGAGAACCGGGTGATCCGGACCAGGGCCTCGTCCTGGGCGGGCTCGGGGAGCTCGACCTCGCCGATGTCCACGAGGTGGCCGTTCCGGCCGGTGGGGATGAGTGCGCGCACGGGAAAACCACTCCTCGAAACGGTAGTGTTGCTCTCGTTTCAACGTATCAGGAGAAACGGTAGTGTCGCTACCGTTTCTCGCTCGGAGGGAGAACCCATGACCACCCCGCCGCGGCCGCTGCGCAAGGACCAGCTCCGCAACCGCCGCCTCCTGCTCGACGCCGCGCGCGCCGCGTTCACCGAGGAGGGGCCCGACCTCGCCATCGACGCCATCGCACGCCGCGCGGGCGTGAGCCCCAGCACCTTCTACCGGCACTTCCCCACCAAGGACGCCCTGGTCGACCGACTCCTGGACGAACTCACCGACGGCGCACGCCAGGTCGCCGCCCGAGCCGCCGACATCCCCGACCCGTGGGAGGCGTTCCGCACCGTCTTCACCCACGGCTGCGTCCTGGAGGACACCGAACTGCGCCTGTTCGACATCCTCTGCCGCACCAGCCCGCACTCCGCCCGGCACGGCCACCGCGCCACCACCGACCTCATCGCCCCCGCCGCCGACCGGGCCCGCGCCGCCGGCCGGCTACGACCGGACGTGAGCGTCGAGGACATCGCCGCCTTCATGCGCATGGCCGACTCCGCCACCAGCCTCGAACAGCGCCGCAGGGCCCAGGACGTCCTGCTCACCGGAATGCTCCACTCCGACTGACACCCCGCACCGCACCGCACGCCCCGCCCCGCACCGCACCGCACCGCACCGCCCCACACCGCACCGCCGAAGAACGGGCCGGGCGGGCCAGGCGGGCCCGGGGACCGCCATGCCCACCAAGCGGCCCTCCCGCAGGGCGATCGCCCGGACCGGCTCCGGCGCCAAGTCGGGCACTGCCTCCACCGCCCGGGCGGACTGCCGCTCCGGGAGCCGGACGAGCAACTCGGCGGCGTCCTGCGCGCCGTGGCGGTCCGGAATCCGGCCCCGGGCACTGTGGACCCACCCGTCCCGAACGCCTACTTCTGCCCGACCCGCTGTCGGCCGGTCCGCCGGGAGGCGGCCACGACGGGGAAGGCGTACTCCCTCATCCGGAGCTCGTAGGCGCGTACGCCGTCCACGAGCGGTGTGCCGGAGGCCGCCGCCTCCACCAGGGTCCGCGTCAGCTCGGCGGCGTCGCGGATCGCGGTGTTCGCGCCCATCGCCAGCACCGGGCTCATGGCGTGGATCGCGTCCCCCAGCAGGGTGACGGGGCCCGGCTCCCACGGCTGTACGGGGCTCGCCGTGGAGATGCGCAGCGGGAACAGCGAGTCGGTCTCCCAGTGGTCCAGGAGGCGGTGCACATCGGGGTGCCAGCCGTCGCCCACCAGGCGTCCGGCCAGCTCGCGCAGCGCGGGGCCGTCGAGACCGCGCAGCGCTTCGTACGAGGGCATGGCGGGATGGTCCGCCGGCGCCCCCACCAGGCAGGCGATGTAGTCGCCGACGGGGGTGAGGGGGACGGGCGGTGTGTGTGCCGGGCCGGCGGCACCGGGGGGGCGGGCGAACCGCACGGGCCCGAACCCGATGTGCGGGCTTCCCGGCCCACCGGTCACCACGGTGAAGATGCTGTCGAACACCCACGGCGGCAGTGCGGCCTCTGCGCCCGTCTCCGCCGCTCTGGCCCCTCCGGCCTCTCCGGCTCCTCCAGCCCCGGTGTCCAGCGGGATCCTGCCGTAGATCAGGCGCAGTCCGGCGTCCTCGACCTGGGCGTGCGGCAGCAGCTGGTGGCGTACTGCCGATCCGACCCCGTCCGCACCGACCAGGAGGTCGGCGCTCGCACTGCGGCCGTCGGTGAACCGCGCCGTGACCGTTCCGTCCTGCTCCCTCTCCCAGCTCAGCAGCTCCGCGCCGTAGCGCACGACGTCCTCCAGCCCGAAGAGCAGGATCTGACGCAGGGTCGGCCGGTTGAACGCGTACGAGCGGTGCGGGCGAGCCCTGCCGTCGGCGGGATCGGAACCCGGCGCGGTGGGCCGGTCCGCGAGCGTGCCCAGGCGGCGGTCACGGACGGAGACCCGGGCGGGCGGCGAGGCCGCGGTCGCCAGGCCCAGCCGGAACAGGTGCTCCGGCAGACAGCGTTCCAGGCCCGCGAGCCCCGGTTCGTCGAGCTGGACGCGGTAGCCCTGCGGCCTCGCGTCCGGGTGCCGGTCCCGCTCGTACACGGCCACGTCGAAGCCGCGGGCGCGCAGCCCGTGGGCGAGGGTGAGGCCGCCGAGTCCGGCGCCGACGATGATGACACGGTGCTGGTGCACAGTCTTCTGCCTTCGTTGTGGTCACGAAGGAAGCACTGGGTTCCGCGAAGGGAACTAACACCGCGAGGGCGCCGCTCAGAAACACCATTCAGGAGCGATTTTTTGCGCGTTCCATGGAATCTGGACCCAGCGTAGCAGTGAGCCGCGCTGCCCCGACCGGCCCGGGGGCCCGTGATGTGCGGGCGAACCCGTACGCCTCCTTCCCCTACGGCTCGGCACGGGCGCGCCCGGGAGCCGAGTGCGACAGGTGAGGCGCCGCCGCGGGTCATTGGGCACTTGCGGTGGGACGGACGACGATCTCGTTGACGTCGACCTGCGGGGGCTGGGCGACGGCGTAGCCGATGGCCTCCGCGATGGCGGAGGCGGGCAGCGCCACGGCGCGGTACGCCCTCATGGCCTCCCTGGCCGCAGGGTCGGAGATGCCGTCGGCGAGTTCGGACTCGGTCACGCCCGGGGAGACGAGGGTGACCCGGACGTCCCCGGCGGACTCCTGGCGCAGCCCTTCGGAGATCGCGCGGACGGCGAACTTGGTGGCGCAGTAGACGGCGGCGGTGGGCGAGACCTCGTACGCGCCGACGGAGGCGATGTTGACGAAGTGCCCACCCCCCTGGGCCCGCATCACGGGCAGCGCGGCGGCGATGCCGTGCAGGACTCCCCGCACGTTCACGTCGATCATCCGGTCCCACTCGTCGGTCTTCAGCGCTTCCAGCGGCGACAGCGGCATCACTCCCGCGTTGTTGACCACCACGTCCACCCGGCCGTAGCGCTCGCGGGCGGCGGACACGAAGGCCTGGACGTCGGCGGCGTCCGTGACGTCCAGCCGCCGGAACGCCGCGGTGCCGCCCGCGGCGGTGAGTTCCCCGGTCAGCGCGTCGAGGCGATCGGTGCGCCGTGCTCCGAGGAACAGCCGGTGTCCGTCGGCCGCGAGCCGGCGGGCGGTCGCCTCGCCGATCCCGCTGCTCGCTCCGGTGACCAGGATGACCTTGGCAGTCTGCGTCATGCTTGCTTCTCCTCTCGGTGGAGCACGAGGTGCTCGTGGTACAGCACGCCGTCGCGGATGTCGCCGGTCGCGGTGAACCCGGAGTCGTCGACGTAGTCGAGGTGACGGCCGGTCACCGTGTAGCGGCCCGTGTACGCGCTGCGCCGGTCGTCGCGGGCCTCGTCGTACCGGCCGTCCGCCCGCAGCTCCTGGCGGATGCGGCCGTCCGCGGTCACCCACATGCCGACCACGTCGGCCTCGTCTTTCTCTTCCCGCTTCCCCGTCATGGCGGACTCCCTTCGTCGTGCGGTGCTGCCGAGTCTGGGCGGAGCGGGGAGCGCGGACCAGGACGTGGGGGGGCGGGGGGGGCCCCCCCCCCCCCCCCCCCCCCCCCCCCCCCCCCCCGGGGGGGGCGGGCCGCCCACCCCCCGGGGGGGGGCCCGCGGCCCGGGGGGGGGGGGGCGGGGGGCCCCCCCCCCCCGCCCCCCCACCGCCCCGCGGCCTAGCCTTGGGGGCATGACCGACAACCAGCTGGGAGAGTTCCTGCGGGCCCGCAGGGCGGCCGTGCGGCCGCAGGACGCCGGCATGGCGAGCTACGGCGTGCGCAGGGTCGCCGGACTGCGCCGTGAGGAGGTCGCCGTCCTGGCCGGGGTGAACGCGGACTACTACACCCGCCTGGAACAGGGGCGCGAGCGCCACCCCTCGGCCCAGGTGCTCGACGCGCTCGCCCGCGCCCTGCGGCTGGACCCCGACGCCCACGCACACCTGCACCGGCTGGCCGGGACGGTCCCGAGCGGCCGGTTCACCCACACCACGGACCGGGTCGGGCCCGCGCTTCGCCGGCTGCTGGACGGCTACCCGGGCGCCCCCGCGTTCGTCATCAACCGGGCCTTGGACGTCCTGGCGGCCAACGCCCTGACCGAGGCCCTGTACTCGCCCTTCGGGCAGATGGACAACCTGGCCCGGATGACCTTCCTCGACCCGGTGGGCCGACAGTTCCACCCCCGGTGGAGCTACGCGGCGGAGGCCACGGTGGGCCATCTGCGCCAGGCGGCCGGCCTCGACCCGGACGACCCGCGGCTGCGCGAACTCGTCCGCGTCCTCACCGAGCACAGCGCGGACTTCACCCGCCTGTGGAACACCCACGCCGTGCGCGGCAAGACCCTGGACGCCAAGCACTTCCTCCACCCGGACGTCGGTCCGTTGACCCTCACCTACCAGGCCTTCGACGTACGCGACGCCCCGGGCCAGCAACTCGTCGTCTACCAGGCCGAGTCCGGCAGCCCCGGCGCCCAGGCCCTCGACCTGCTCGGTTCCCTCCACGCGACCTCGCGGGCCTCCACCTCCGCGCCGCGATGACCCGGATCGCCGGGCGTCGACGAGCGGCTCAGGATGATCGGGCCGTGGTGTCGCCGGGCGCGGGGTGCGCCCGGCGGGTGGCGTCAGCCGGTGACGTTCACGGCGGACCAGGTGGCGGCGACGGTGGCGACGGTGCCGCTGTCGGCCCCGAAGAGGTCGGCGGCCGCTTGGAGGGTGGCCGCGCGGGCGCCGGAGTAGTCGGTGGTGGTGGTCATGTAGGTGGTGAGTGCCCGGTACCAGATCCGCTCGGCGTTGACCCGGCCGATGCCCGGCACGGCCGCGCCGTCCACGGTGGGGCTGTCGTAGGCGATGCCGTTGATCGTCTTGGCCCCGCTGCCCTCGGCGAGCAGGTAGAAGAAGTGGTTGGCCGGCCCGGAGGAGTAGTGGACGTCGATGTCGCCGATCCCGTCGTACCAGTAGTCCGGCGAGTGCCCGTCCCTGGAGGGTCGGTCCAGGTAGCGCAGCGGGGTGCCGTTGCCGTTGATGTCGATCAGCTTGCCCATCAGGTAGCTGGGGACGTCGTCGGCGTCGTCGGCGTAGAACGCGACCCCGGTGCCGAAGATGTCGCTGGTGGCCTCGTTGAGGCCGCCCGATTCGCGCGCGTACTTCAGCCCGGCCGTCGCGAAGGTGACGCCGTGGGCCATCTCGTGGCCGGCCACGTCCAGTTCGGTGAGCGGCCTGGCATTGCCGGCGCCGTCGCCGTAGGTCATGCAGAAGCAGTCGCCCGACCAGTAAGCGTTCTTGTAGTTGTCGCCGGCGTGGACCCTGCTGTAGGCGGCGGCGCCGTCGCCGCGGATGCCGGTGCGCCCGTGCACGTTCTTGAAGTAGTCCCAGGTCATCGCCGCCCCGTAGTGGGCGTCGACGGCGGCCGTCTCAGGGCTGCTCTGGGTGCCGTCGCCCCACTTGTCGCTCCACTTGGTGAAGAGCGTCCCCTGGCCGGAGGTGCCCCGGCGGAGGTCGTAGGTCTTGTGGCCGCCGCGGGCCACGTCGTTCAGCTCGTACAGGAGGAAGTTCTGCTTGGTGCCGAGCGGGACGGTCCCGTTGTACTGGCCCTGGCCCACACCGGTGCGCACGTCCTCGAAGGCGTACAGCTCCGTGCCGGTGGTCGCGTCGGTGACGACGTGCCGTTCACTGGGAGTGCCGTCGTCCTGGGTGCCCGGGAGGACCGACTCCCAGGCCAGTGCGGGGGTGGTGCCGCCGGCCCAGAGCACCAGGTCCGGCAGGGCCGGGGCGTGGAGCGCCCCCATGACCTGGGTGGCGGGGATCGTGGGCGTGGTGCCGGGGACGGCGATCGGCGCCGGGTGGGCACGTGTGGCCGTGAGCGCGCCCCGCGCGGTGCGGTGGACGATCAGATCGCCACCGAGCACGGGGAGTGCGGCGAAACTGCGGTTGTAACGGAAGTGGACGGTGCCGTCCGCGTCCTTGGCGGCGTCGGCGGGTCGGAGACTCTCGCGCGGATCCAGGTTCAGCGCCGAGAGCAGGGAGACGGCGAGCTCGGCGGCCTCCTTGAGCAGCGCGGCGTGCTCCTCGGGTGAGAGCTCCGCGGGGCGGGCCCCCGGGACAGGCACGGCGGGACGGTGTGGGGCGGCCGCCGCGCTGGTGGGCTGAACGCCCGTCAGCATCACGGCGGCGAGGACGGTGAGGGCGGCCGCCGTCCGGGCGGACCGGCCGTGTCCTCGACGGAGGACACGCGGGGAGGTGGGACGCAAGGGTGGGCTCCTCATCGAACGACGGGTCGGCTCGTGCCCACATGATCGCGTCGGACAGCGCCCCGCTCCGGTGTGCCGGGCGGCACAGGTCATCCGAATGGCACAGGAGACTCCCTCACCGACGGGACCGGCCATCCCCCGCGTACCGGCCCGGGTCGTTCCGTACGATCTCGTCGATGATCCGCCGATGACCACCACAACGCGGCGACCGGCCCTCCGGCGCGGACGGCAACGCGACGGTCGACCACCGCCGGACCGTCTCGCAGGCGCCGACACCGCGCTGGAGCATCAGCTCCTTCACCGCGCGGAACGACAGGAACGACAGTGGGAACCGGAAGTACAGCCACACACAGGGGGAGATGGCCTCGACCGGGTACCGCTGACCCCCCGTACGACGGCGGCGCGCTCTCCGCGAACGATCCCCTCCACCGTGACGACGAGCTGGCCCGGGCCGCGCTGAACCTCCTGGCAGAGAAGGGATTCGACGCGGTCACGGTCGACGAGATCGCGGCCTCCGCCGGCATGTCCAAGCGGACGTTCTTCCGCTACTTCGCGTCCAAGGAGGACGTGGTCGTCCAGTTCCTGGCGGAGATGGGCGTCGGCATGCGCGCCGAACTCGCGGGCCGGCCGGCCGCTGAAAGCCCCTCCACGGCGCTGCGGAACACCATCTGGGTCTCCATCGACGCCTGCGCCGGCCACGCCGACCGGGCGCTGCGGGTGGTGCAGCTGATCCTGGGCACGCCGGCGCTGCGCGCCCGCTTCCTGGAGCGCCAGGCGCAGTGGCGCGACGAGCTGGCTGCCGAGCTGGCCGACCGGCTGGGCCTGGGCTCCGCGACCGACCTGTATCCCCGGCTCGCCGTCGGAATGGCCCTGACCGCCTTCGACGTGGTGCTCCAACTGTGGAGCGGCAGCGACGGCGTGGCGGATCCGGCCGTGCTGACCGACCAGGCCTTCGCCGCCATCGCCCCCGCGCTGGACGCCACCCCCCGGTAGCGACCGCCCGGTAGCGACCCCTGGCACCGTCACCACGCGCACGGGCGCCGCACATTCGACAGGGCACCGCGAGTGACTGAACCTGTTGCGTCTCTCCCGGAATCAATCACCGGTCGACCGCTCAGAGCGGCACCGATCCGCGCTGCGCAACACGGACGCTGCGACCGCCACGGCCATGGTGGCCGGGCCGTTGCCGAGGCTCTGCCCACCGGCGGCCCCGGTGATGGGTCACCGGTGATGGGTCACCGTCAGAAACCGCCGTGGGTGAAGTCCGCCGCCGACGCGTCCGGCGTCCCGCCGGTCCTGGTACGACGACGGCGGAGCACCAGCACTCCCGTCGCCGCGGCCACCGCCGCCGCAGCGGCCCCCACGAGCGGCAGCGCCCGCCCCTGACCGGCGGACGGCTTCCCGGCGACGGCCGCCTGATCCCCGGCGGTCAGCAGGTCGAGGTCGGAGGCGCAGACCAGCGGCGTCGTGGACTCCCCCGTGTAGGCGCAGGCCCTGCTGGAGGAGCGCAGCGCCGGGGAGCCGGTGTCGGCCAGGTCGGCCGACATCTGGAGCGTCTTCTCCGCGTGCGGGTCCAGCGACACGTTGTCCCAGTGCGCCGTGCCGCCGGAGGACACCGAGCCCGCGGCCACGGAGTCGGCCGGGTTCTCGGCCGGCCGTGCACCTGCGGGGAGGAGTTGTTCGATGCGCAGGCCCGTCACCGGCTGGTCGCCCTGGTTGCGGACCGTCAGGGTCCAGGTGAGGCGTTCTCCGGGGCGGGCGCGGTCCTGGCCGTCGGTCAGGGCGATCGACAGGTTCGGCCGGGCCTCGGGTCCGTCGGCCGCGTGGGCCGGCACGGGGGCCGCGGACACCCCGATCGCGACGGTGCCGGCGGCGAGGGCGGAGAGGAGGGTGATGGCGAGCCTGACGGCGGTCTTTCTGGGCATGCGGTGCGACTCCAGGAGCATCGGGCCGGGAAGGCATGAGGCGTGAGGCGTGAGGCCTCCCATCGCACCACCCGCAGCCGCCGTCGCACGGCATGAACAGCACGGCAGCACGGGCGATCCACCCTCCCAGCCCAGAGGCGGCCACCGAACCGCAGGCGGCCCACCGAAGGCCGGGTCCGCCGCCACGACGCCGGGCGCCCTTGCCGGCCGGTCGGACCGGCGGGCAAGGGCACCCGACCCGACGCCCGGTCAGGCGGTCGGGGCGATGGTGGTGCGCGGTACCGGGGTCTCGCCGTAGGGGGTGGTGATGAACTCGATGGAGACGGTGGCACCCGGGTCGAGGACGTAGACGCCGCGGCCGTCGTAGTCGTGGTTGATCTCGCCCTGGCGGCTCATCGCCGGGTCCGGCCAGTACGGCAGGCCGTCGCGCTGGAGCCGGTCAAAGACGGCGTCGAACTCGGCCTCGGTGACCAGGAAGGCGAGGTGGCTGAGGTTGATGGCGTCGGCGGGGACGATGTCGTCGGCGAAGTCGATGCCGACGTTGTTGGAGGTGGCGACCTGGGTGAAGCGACCCCAGTCGACCGGGGCGGTGGCGCCCATGAGGTCGGCGAGGAAGGCGGCGGTGCGCCGGCGGTCCTTGCAGTGGACGATGATGTGGTTCAGTTCGTTGGCCATGGGAGCTGCTCTCCTTCTCGTTCGAGCGGGAGGGTGTGCCCGCCCGGCGGGGCGCCGGGCGGTGAGTGGTGAGTGGTGAGCGCCGGGCGGTGGACGGTCAGGTGGTCGAAGGCCGCTTGCGGGGCAGGGCGAGCGAGAGCACGGCCGCGGCGGCGGCGAAGGCGGCGGCGCCGAGCAGGGCGTGCCCGTACCCGGCGGCCTGGTCCTGGGGCAACGGCGAGCCGGCGGTGGTGCGGGTGTCGGCGGTGGTGGCGACGGTGACGGCATCATCGCCAGGCCCATACCCAGCGTACAGAGCAGGAACGGGGCCAGGACACCGGTGGCGTAGCCACTGCCCGCGCCGATCCTGGAGAGCCGGCGGAAGCCAGCGGAAGCCAGCGGTGCTGACGGCCAGGCCCGGGGCGAGCCCGCGACGGCCTTGCCGAAAGGTTCGTCACGGAGGGTAAGCTCACCATCACTCCATCGCGCCCGCGCCGCATGACAAGGGTGGTACGACAGTGACCGACATGACCGAGACGCCGCACGGGCAGATCGCCGAGCTGGCCGCGAGCACGCTGCTCCTGGTGGCACACGGCAGCATCGACCCCGAGGCCCAGGAGTCGACCCGGGCGCTCGCCCACGCGGTCGTTCTGTCCCGAACCGCGAGCCGGGTCGAGGTCGCCTACCTCCGCCATGCCCGCCCCAGGGCGCGTCAGGTCCTGCGCACTCTCGCCGAGGCCGGGCACGACCGGGTCGTCGTGGTGCCGTTGCTGCTGACCTCCGCCTTCCACGCCCGAGTCGACCTGCCCAGGGCACTGGGTGATCCGTCGGCCCTGGTGCCGGTCGTCACGCCGGTGCTGGGCGCTCCCTCGAGCACACCCGACCGGCGGCTGGTCGCGGCGTTGCGGCGCCGGCTCGCCGAGCTGGACGTCGCGTTCGACGCCGTGGTGGTGGCCGCGGCGGGCAGCAGCGACACCGAAGCGTGCTCGTCGGTGACCGCCATGGCGTCCGCCCTGGGCGCGGACCTCCGCCTACCGTGCCTGGCGGGCTTCGCGTCGACCGCCTCACCGACGACAGGGGAGGCGGTGACACAGCTGCGCCACGCGGGCGCGCGCCGGGTCGCCGTCGCCTCCTGCTGCCTTGCTCCCGGCCTGCTGTTTCGCCGGGCCGTCGACTCGGCGACCGCAGCCGGCGCGGTCGGCGTCTCCGAACCACTGGGCGACGCACCCGAACTGGTAGGACTCGTCCTGGAACGCTTCCACGAGGCCCACGACGGCCGCACCCCGCCCGAGGGTCCACCCCGCCCGGAGTAGCTCGTTCAACCGTGCGCTCGAAGAGACGCTGGCGAAGCGTCGTGGCTGACGTGACCCACCTGCCTCAAGACGGCGGTGCCGCTGCTCCTGGACGGCCCGTCGCGTGGCTCCGGTACCGGCGGCTCCGGTACCGGCACTCCGGTACCGGCCTGGATCGGGCGGGGCCGGCCGACAGGTGGTGTTCTTCCCGCCGCCAGCCGGCCCGGTCGCCGTGACGGGGTGTCAGTGACCGGCTTCCGAGCGGTGGATGAGCTCGGTCAGGGTGTCGGAGACGGGTGCGGCCAGGCTGCCGTCCTGGGTCCGGACGTTGACCACGCCGATGAGGTTCCAGGTGTGGTCGATCTGGGCGAGGACGGGCCCTCCACTGTTGCCCGATACCCCGCGGCAGCCGGAGTGGTTCTCCAGGCCGCCTTCGCCACCGAGGCCCGATCGGGAACGCAAAGAACCCCCATCCGGTTTCCCGGATGGGGGTTCTTTGTGAATGATTGTTCGGCGGCGTCCTACTCTCCCACAGGGTCCCCCCTGCAGTACCATCGGCGCTGTAAGGCTTAGCTTCCGGGTTCGGAATGTAACC